>NZ_JAQECM010000006.1:52950-88014 GCF_027669965.1 Candidatus Collinsella stercoripullorum
GGCTCCGGACGCACCGAACGGACCGTCCCAGGAAAGGACCGCCCATGATCATCGCCATCGACGGGCCCGCGGGCTCGGGCAAATCCACCATCGCCGACCTGCTCGCCGAGCGGTTCGGCTACTCGAAGCTCGACACCGGCGCCATGTACCGCACGGTCGCCTATGTGTCGAGCGCGCGCGGCGTCGACCTCGACGACGAGGAGTCCGTCGTCGATGTCGCCCGCGCGCTCGACATCGCCTTCGACGACGCCGGGGACGCACCCCGCGTGCTCGCGGACGGCGCCGACGTGACCCGGGAGATCCGCACCCCGGCCACCGACCGCATCGTCTCCAAGGTGTCCGCCTACCCGGGCGTCCGCCGGGCGCTGCTCGCCTGTCAGCGCGCCTTCGCCGTCGGCCGCGACGTCGTCGCCGAGGGGCGCGACATCGGCACCGTGGTCTTCCCCGACGCCGGGCTCAAGGTCTTCCTGACCGCCGACCCCGCCGTGCGCGCCCGCAGGCGCGTGCTGCAGCGCCATCCCGGCGCCGCCGCGGACGACCCCGCACTCGCCGCCGAGATCGAGTCCACCCTCGCCGACCTCGTGCGGCGCGACCGCCTGGACGCGAGCCGCGCCGAGGCGCCGCTGCGGGCCGCCGACGACGCCGTGCACATCGACTCGACGTCCCACACCGTCGACGAGATCGTCGACATGATCGCAAGCCTCGCCGAGGACAGGAGGTAGGGCCCGTGAAGCTCTTCTCGTACAAGCTCGAGGACTACTACGACAACGCCATGCGCGACTACCCGCTGCCCATGCGCGGCGGCTACGCCGTCATCCTCGCGATCCTCTACGCGTTCTCCCAGGTCATGTGGCGCTGCCCCATGCAGGGGGCCGACGACCTGAAGATCGGCCGAAAGGACCGCGGCGCCGTCTACATCTGCAACCACACCTCCATGGCCGAGGTCGTCGCCATCGTGACGTGGTTCTGGCGCCACGGGCGCCGTATGCGTCCCATCTTCAAATCCGAGTTCAACGACTCGGGTATCGTGCGCTGGTTCTTCGCGCGCGTGGGCGGCATCCCGGTGGACCGCGGGACCGCCGACATGAAGTCGCTGCGCCGCGCGAGCCGCGCCCTGCAGCGCGGCGAGGACATCCTCATCTTCCCGGAGGGGACCCGCATCCGCACCGACGACCAGCCGGTGGAGGTCCACGGCGGCTTCGCCATCATCGCCCAGATGGCGAAGGCGCCCGTCGTCCCCATGGCCGTCTGCGGCTTCCGCGACATCACCCCGAACGGCAAGCACCTGATGCGCCCCGTGCGCTGCTGGATGCGCGCCTCCGCCGAGCTCTCGCTCGCCGACGCGCCCGCCGACCTCAAGCGCCGCGAGCGCACCGAGTGGGTCGAGCGCGAGGCCGTCCGCCGCATGTACGCGCTGCGCGACGAGCTGCGCGCCGAGCACCCCGGGAGGCGCTGATGGCGCCCCGGATCGAGGTCGCGGCGCACGCGGGCGTCTGCTACGGGGTCGAGCGCGCGCTCGACCTCGCCGAGAAGGCCGCCGGCACCGCGCCGGCGCCGGTGCGGACGCTCGGGCCGCTCATCCACAACCCGCTCGTCGTCGCGGAGCTCGCCGAGCGCGGCGTGACGCTCGCCGAGAGCCTGGACGGCGCCGACGCGGGCTCCGTCGTGATACGGGCCCACGGCGTGGTCCCCGAGGTCATCGAGGACGCCCGCGCGCGCGGCCTGTCCGTGATCGACGCCACCTGCCCCTACGTCAAGCGCGTGCACGCCGCCGCCGAGCGCCTCGTCTCCCAGGGCTTCCAGCTCATCGTCGTGGGCGAGGGGGGCCACCCCGAGGTCGAGGGCATCATGGGCCACGCCGACGGGCGTGCGCGCGTCGTGTCGCGCCCCGAGGACCTCGACGGCATCGAGCTCGAGCGCCGGGTCGGCGTGGTGGTCCAGACCACCCAGACCCTCGACGCCCTCGACGCCGTCGTCGCCGAGCTCCTCCGCCGCGCCGACGAGGTTCACGTCGTCAACACCATCTGCAGCGCCACCCAGGAGCGCCAGGCGGCCGCCCGCGAGCTCGCCGCGCGCGCCGACGTCATGGTCGTCGTGGGGGGCAGGAACTCGGGCAACACCCGCCGGCTCGCCCAGATCTGCGCCGAGAGCGGAACCGCGACCCATCACATCGAGTCCGCGGACGAGCTTCGCACCGCGTGGTTCACGGACGCGGCGCTGATCGGCGTGACAGCGGGCGCCTCGACGCCGGCCGCGCATATCGAGCGGGCCGTCGCGGCCATCGAGCGGCTCTCGGGGGCGTCAGATGGCACCCGATAGCACCGCCGCCCCCCAGGTGTCCGTCCCCGCCTACGCGCGCGCCGCCGCGGACTACGCCCCGAGCTCCCATCCGGACGCCTCGGGCGCCCTCGTCACCGCCGTGCGCCCCGACTCTCCCGCCTACGATGCGGGCCTGGAGCCCGGGATGCGCGTCCTCGCGGTCAACGGCGAGGCGCTCACCGACATGGTCGTCTGGCTGTGGGAGTCCGCCGACGAGTACGCCGAGCTCGAGGTCCTCGACCCGCGCGACGGGACCGTCGCCGCAGCCGAGCTCGAGCGGATGCCGGGGGAGGACTGGGGCGTCGAGTTCGACGGCGCCGTGTTCGACGGCATGCGGACCTGCGTGAACGCCTGCGCGTTCTGCTTCATGACCATGCTGCCGAAGGGGATGCGCCGCTCCCTGTACCTGCGCGACGACGACTACCGCCTCTCGTTTTTGCAGGGCAACTTCGTCACGCTCACCAATATGGACGACGAGGACGTCGCCGACGCCGTGCGCCGGCACCTGTCTCCCATGAACGTGTCGCTGCACGCGGTCACCCCGGAGGTCCGCCGCCGCCTCATGGGTGCCAACGCCGCGCGGGGCATGGAGGTCCTCGGGCGCCTCATGGAGGCGGGCATCGAGATCCACGCCCAGATCGTCCTGTGCCCGGGCGTCAACGACGGGGAGGAGCTCGACCGCACCCTCGCCTTCGCCGAGGCCAACCCCGCCATCACGAGCATGGGGATCGTCCCGCTCGGGTTCACCGCCCACCAGCGCCGCTTCGAGCGGTCCTACTCGGACGACCCCGCCGCGGCGCGCGCCGTCATCGAGCAGGTCCGCCCCTACCGCGAGCGGGCCCGCGAGCGGTGCGGGCGCGCGGTCTTTCAGCTCTCCGACGAGTTCTACCTCGACGCGCGGCTGCCGGTGCCGCCCGCCGAGGAGTACGACGGGTACCCCCAGTACTACGACGGGATCGGCATGATCAGGAGCTACCTCGACGACACCGCGGCGCTGCGCGCCGAGGGGGGACGCCTCGCGGACATCTCCGCCGCGCTCGCGCGCGCCGGGCTGCGCCTCGCCGTCGTCTCGGGGGAGGGCGCCGCGGACACCGTGCGCCGGCTCGTCGGGCCGGGCGGTCTGGACGGGGAGGTGATCGCCGTCGCGAACCGGTTCTTCGGGGGCAACGTCAACGTCACCGGGCTCATCTGCGGCGTCGACCTCCTCGGGCAGCTCGCAGCCGACCTGACCGGCGTTATGCTGATTGTCCCCAACGTCATCTTCAATGCCGACGGGCGCACGCTCGACGGGTATCATCAAGATGACATCACGCGCGAGCTCGACGGCCGCGGCGCGAGGACCCTCGTCGCCTCGACCATGCCCTACGAGCTCGCCCGAACCCTCGAGCGCGAGCTCGCCCTCGGCTGAGCCCGCGAACCGTACACGCGTCAAGGAGCAGCGCACATGAAACCTATCGTCGCCGTCGTCGGACGCCCCAACGTCGGGAAGTCGACGCTCGTCAACCGCATAGCACAGACCTCGGACGCCATCGTCCACGAGAGCCGCGGCGTCACGCGCGACCGCTCGTACCACGACGCCGAATGGAACGGGCGGGAGTTCACCCTCGTCGACACCGGCGGCATCGAGCCGCTCAAGAGTGAGGACGTGTTCTCCGCCCCCATCCGCGACCAGGCGCTCGCCGCGGCCGAGGAGGCCTGCGCCGTGCTGTTCGTCGTGGACGGCACCACCGGCATCACCGAGGAGGACGAGAGCGTCGCGCGCATGCTCAAGCGCGTGCGCAAGCCGGTCTTCCTGCTCGTGAACAAGCTCGACAACCCCGACCGCGAGGAGGAGCGCCTCTGGGAGTTCTACTCCCTGGGCGTGGGCGACCCGCTGCCCGTCTCCGCGCTGCACGGCCACGGCACCGGCGACCTGCTCGACGAGGTCGTGGCGCTGTTCCCCGACGAGGACGCCGAGGAGGAGGGCCCCGATGACGGCGCCCTGTCCATCGCCATCATCGGACGCCCGAACGCCGGCAAGTCCTCGCTGTTCAACAAGATGATCGGCTCCGAGCGCTCCATCGTCTCGGACGTCGCGGGCACCACGCGCGACGCCATCGACACGCTCGTGGAGCATGCCGGGCGCCTCTACCGCATGGTCGACACGGCCGGCATCCGCAAGAAGAGCACGGTCTACGAGAACATCGAGTACTACTCGATGGTGCGCGGCCTGCGCGCCATCGACCGCGCCGACGTCGCGCTGCTCGTCGTCGACGCGAGCGTCGGCATGACCGAGCAGGACCAGAAGGTCGCCAACCTCGCCATCGAGCGCGGATGCGCCCTCGTGGTGCTGCTCAACAAATGGGACCTGCTGCCCGACGACAACGCGCGCGAGCACGTGATGGAGTCCGTTGCGCGCCGCCTCACCCTGGCACCCTGGGCGAGCGTCCTGCGCATCTCGGCGCTCACCGGCCGCTCGGTCGAGAAGATCTGGGCGCTCGCCGACGCCGCGGCCGCCGCCCGCTCCGCGCGCGTGTCCACCTCGAGCCTGAACCGCCTGCTCACCGAGATGCGCGAGTTCGGCCACACGGTCGTCGACGGCAAGCGCCGCCTGCGCATGCACTACGTCACCCAGACCGGGACCGAGCCCCCCACCTTCACCTTCTTCGTGAACCACACCGACCTCGTGAGCGACTCCTACCGCCGCTACATCGAGAACCGCATGCGCGATGCCTTCGGCTTCTCCGGCACGCCCATCCGCCTGCGCTTCCGCAAGAAGGAGCAGCGCGACGCGAAGGGGGAGAAGTGATGGGCCTCGGAGTCGCCGCCGTCCCGCAGCCCGCCGTCATCGCGCTCGTCTGCTGCGCGATCGGCTCCTATCTGGTCTGCGGCATCCCCTTCGGCCTCATCCTGGGCCGCTTCATGGGCCATGTGGATATCCGCAAGTCCGGCTCGGGCAACATCGGCACCACGAACGCGCTGCGCGTCGCGGGCCCCAAGGTCGCCGCGGTGACGTTGCTGTTCGACGTGCTCAAGGGCGTCGTGTGCATCAACGTCTCGCGCGCGGTAATCGCCGCGGTCGGCTGGGGCGGGGCGCACAGCTTCGCCGCCGGCACCGGCGAGGACTGGGTCATCTCGCTCGTGGCGCTCGCGTGCCTCTACGGCCATATCTTCAGCCCCTACCTCAGGTTCCACGGCGGCAAGGGCATCGCCACCGGCGTGGGGATCCTGTTCGGCTACTTCTGGCCGCTCGCGGTCGTCCATCTCGCGATCTTCATCGTGCTCGTCGCCATCACCAAGTACGTCTCAGTGGGGTCCATCGCGACCGCCGCCGTCGTGCCCCTCACCGTCTTTCTCGCCTTCCCCCAGATGTCGCCCGTCTCGCTGGCCATCTGGGCGCTTCTGGGCTGGACGGTCGTGTGGGCGCACCGCGGCAACATCGCCAAGCTCCGTGCGGGCAACGAGAACAAGCTGTCCTTCTCCAAGGGGAAGGCCGAGGGGAAGGAGGGCCGCGCATGATCGTCACCGTCGTGGGTTCTGGCTCCTGGGGCACCGCCATCGCCGGGCAGGCGGCGGCGCACGCGGACGAGGTTCGCGTCTGGTCGTTCGGCGGCGAGGCCGTCGAGGGCATCAACACCCGCCACCGCAACCCCATCTACCTGACCGACTACGTCCTGCCCGAAAACGTCTGGGCCACCGATTCCTTCGCCGAGGCCCTCGAGGGCACCGACGGCGTCATCCTCGGCGTCCCGTCCGCCTTCCTGCGCTCGGTCCTCGAGGGGGCCGCGCCCCATATCGCGCCGGATGTCCCGGTGCTCACCCTCACCAAGGGCATCGAGCAGGGCACCGGCTACCTCATGAGCGAGCTCGTCGAGGACTGCATCGGCAACGCCGACCGCATCGCCGTCCTCGCCGGTCCCAACCACGCCGAGGAGGTCTGCCGAGGCAGCCTCTCCGCCGCCGTCATCGCTGCGCAGGACGCGCGCGTGGCCGAGTTCTTCAAGTCGGTCCTGCTGTCCGACCACTTCCGCATCTACGTGGGAAGCGACCTCGTGGGCGTCGAGATGTGCAGCGCGGTGAAGAACGTCATCGCCATCGTCTGCGGCTACCTGGCCGGCATGGGGTACGGCGACAACACCCTCGCCCTCGTCATGACGCGCGGCATCGCCGAGATCAGCCGCCTCGTGCACGCGCGCGGCGGGCAGGCGCTCACCTGCATGGGGCTCGCGGGCATGGGAGACCTCGTCGTCACCTGCACCTCGCACCACTCGCGCAACCGCACCTTCGGCGAGGCCCTCGCGAACGGGGGCACCCTCGAGGAGTACCAGGCGCGCACGCACATGGTCGTCGAGGGCGCGCAGGCGGCCAAGAGCGTCGCCGAGCTCGCCCGCACCCTCGGGGTCGACGCGCCCATCACCTTCGCGCTCGAGGCCGTCCTGTGGCGCGGCGTCTCCAAGGACGCCGTCTTCAACGAGCTCATCGAGCGCTTCCCGACCGAAGAGTTCTACGGCATGGATGATTAAGGGAGCCCGCGCATGACCGACACCCAGCACATCCGGATCTCGCCCTCCATCCTGGCGGCGGACTTCCTCCACCTCGGACGCGACCTCGAGGCGATCCGCGACGCCGACTACGTCCACATCGACGTCATGGACGGCCACTTCGTCCCGAACCTCACCTACGGGACCACCATCGTCGAGGCGGCGAGCCGCGCCACCGACGTCCCCCTGGACGTCCACATGATGGTGACCAACCCCGACGAGACGGCGCTGTGGTACGCCGAGGCCGGGGCCGACCTCATCACCGTGCACATCGAGGCCGTCCGCGACCTTCCGGCGCTCACTTCCGAGCTCAGGGGCCGCGGCGTGGGCGTCGGCGTCGTGCTGAACCCCGCCACGCCCGTCCAGGCGGTCGCCGACGCGATCGACGACGTCGACGTCGTCCTCGTCATGAGCGTGAACCCCGGATTCGGCGGGCAGGGCTTCATCGAGTCCACCTACGGGAAGGTCCGCGAGCTGCGCCGCCTCATCGACGAGGCCGGCTCCCCCGCGATCATCGAGGTCGACGGCGGCGTGGGCCCCGCCAACGCGGAGGCGCTCGCGCGCGCCGGCGCCGACATGCTCGTCGCCGGCTCCGCGATCTTCCGCGCGGAGGACCCCGCGGCCATGATCGCCGAGCTGCGCGACCGCGCCGCCGTCGGCATGGCCGCGCGGGGGGAGTGAGGATGGCGACCGATCCGCGCGACGTCCCCGTGAACCTCGACTACGCCGCCTCCACACCGCTGCGGCCCGAGGCGGTCGCCGCCCAGGCCGCCTACGACGCGTCGCCCATCGCCGGCGCGAACCCGAACTCCCTGCACACCCTCGGTCGCCGGGCGGCGACCGCACTCGAGGGGGCCCGTCGCTCGGTCGCCCGCAGCCTGGGTGCCCGCGTGCGCCCCGGCGAGGTCGTCTTCACCGGCGGTGGGACCGAGGCCAACCATCTCGCGCTGATGGGTCTCGCCGAGGGCGCCCGCGACCGCGACCGGGGGCGCACCCGCGTCATCGTGAGCGCCATCGAGCACGACTCGATCCTCGACAACCTCCCGTCGCTGCGCGCCCGCGGCTTCACCGTGGACACGGTGCGCCCCCGGCGCTGCGGCTCCGTCGACCCCGCCGAGCTCGAGGCGCTGCTCGCAGACGACGTCGCGCTCGTCTCCATCATGCTCGCCAACAACGAGACCGGCGCCGTCCAGCCCGTCCGCGAGCTCGCCGCCCGCGCGCACGCCCGCGGCGCCCTGTTCCATACCGATGCGATCCAGGGCTACCTGCACATCCCCTTCGACGTCGACGACCTCGGGGTGGACGCGCTCTCGCTCGCGGGGCACAAGGTGGGCGGGCCCGTCGCCTGCGGGGCCCTGTACCTGCGCTCCCGCACGCCCCTGCGCCCGCAGGTCCTCGGGGGCGGGCAGGAGGCCGGCCGCCGCGCCGGCACGCAGGACGTCCGCGCCGCCGTCGCCCTCGCCGCCGTCGCCGACGCCCTCGCCCCGGGCGTCGAGGAGGATCGCGAGCGCCTCGCCGCGCTGTCCGACCGCCTCTACGGGCGGCTGTGCTCCCATCCCGCCATCGAGGCGACGGTGGGGGACTGGGCCGCCGTCGACCGCCTCCCCGGGATCGTCTCGGTCACCGTCGGCGGGCACGAGACCGAGGAGCTCGTCCTGCAGCTCGACGCCGCGGGGTTCGAGGTCTCCGGCGGCTCCGCGTGCTCGAGCGGGAGCCTCGACGCGAGCCACGTCCTGCTCGCCATGGGCATCCCGCGCGACCGCGCCCTCGGCTCGCTGCGGATCTCGTTCGACGACCGCGTCGACCCCGCGGACCTCGACCGCTTCGCCGACGCCCTGACCGGGCTCGCGGGGTGAGCGGCATGGACGCCACCCTGACCGTCGCGCGGCTCGAGCGCGCGCTGTTCGAGATGTTCCCGCGCGCCGACGCCGAGCCGTGGGACCACGTGGGCCTCTCAGTCGGCGACCCCGGCGCTCCGGTGCGCTCCGTCGCGGTCGCCCTCGACGCGGACCCCGCCTCCGTTCGCCTCGCGGCGGAAGCGGGCGCCGATGTGCTGCTCACGCACCATCCGGTCTACATCAAGGCCCCCGACGCCTTCGCACCCGCCGCCCCGGAGCGCCCGAGCGCCTCGGCCGCCGTGTTCGAGGCCGCCCGGCGCCAGGTGAGCATCCTGTCGTTCCACACGAACCTCGACCGCTCGCTGGAGGCGCGGCGGACCCTCCCGGGCCTCGTCGGCCTCGCCGCCGCGACCTCGATCGAGCACCCGGGGGAACCCGGCCTTCCCGGCCTCGGGGCCCTGTGCCCCGCAGACGGCCTCACGGTCTCGGCGCTCGCCGGGCGCTGCGCCCGCGCCTTCGGGACCGAGCCGCGCGTCTGGGGCGACGCGGACCGGCCCGTAGGCGACGTCGCCTTCCTCGGGGGGTCGCTCGGGGACCTGGGGGAGGCCGCGCTCGCCGCCGGGGCGGGCGCCATCGTGTGCGGCGAGGCCGGCTACCATGTGTGCCAGGACCTCTGCGTCCGCGGATGCGCCGTCATCCTGCTCGGGCACGACCGCTCCGAGGAGCCCTTCACCGAAATCTTGATGGATGCCGCGCGACGTGCGGGGGTCGACCCCGACGCCGTGCGTAGAATAGACCGCCCCCGTCTGTGGTGGACGGCACAGGGAGACACCGAACCGGAAGGACTGGACCGCCGATGAGCCTCGGAACCAACCTACTCAAGCTCCAGGAGCTCGACCTCGCCCTCGAGCGCGACCGCGCCGCCCTCGCCGAGATGCCCGAGATCGCCGAGCTCGCCCGCAAGCGCCGCGCGTACCAGAAGCTCAAGGCCGACGAGACGCGCCTGTTCGCCCAGCGCAAGGACGTCGAGACCATCCTCGCCGAGCTGGACGGCCGCGAGCAGGACTGCAACGACGACATCGGCATCGCGCAGCGCCGCACCGATTCCTCCAACTACCGCGAGGTCCAGCAGCTCGAGGTCGACCTCGGCATCCTCGCCAAGCAGCTCGACAAGATCGCCTTCGAGCGCCGGGAGCAGACCGAGAAGCTCGACGAGATCGTGCGCAAGCAGGAGTACCTCACGGCCTACATCGCGAAGTTCGAGAAATCCGTCGTCGCCGACACGCGCGCGGCGCGCGATAAGGCGTCGGCCATCAAGGAGCGCATCGAGGCCGCCGAGCGCAAGCGCGAGGCCATGCTCGCCGCGCTGCCCGCCGACGCCTCCGAGCGCTACACCGCCGCCCGCACGCGCTTCCGCGGCCTGGCGGTGGAGCGGCTCGAGGGCAACGTCCCCTCGGTGTGCCGCATGGCGCTGCAGGAGTCCTCCATGGACGAGCTCCGTCGCGCAGAGGGCGTCACGGAGTGCCCCTACTGCCACCGCATCCTCGTGACCGACGCCGAGGACGAGATCTGATGGGCGCCGCATCCGCCGCGGCGGGGGAGCGGCCCTGCGTCCTTCTGTGCGTCACCGGCTGCATCGCCGCCTACAAGTCCGCCGAGATCGTCCGCCAGCTCCAGAAGCGCGGGGCGAGGGTGAAGGTGCTCATGACCGAGCACGCCACGCGGTTCGTCGGCCCGACCACCTTCCGCGCCCTCACCCATGAGAAGGTCGCCGTGGGGCTGTTCGACGACCCCGAGGACCCCATCCACCACATCTCGCTCGCCCAGGAGGCGGACCTCGTCCTCGTGGCCCCCGCCACCGCCAACATCATCGCCAAGATGGCGCACGGGATCGCGGACGACCTCATGTCCACCACGCTGCTCGCCACCCGCGCACCCGTCCTCGTCGCCCCGGCCATGAACGTGCAGATGTGGGAGGCGCCCGCCACGCAGGACAACGTCCGCGTGCTCGAGGGGCGCGGCGTGCGCGTGATCCAGCCCGACTCGGGCTACCTCGCCTGCGGCGACGTCGGCGGGGGCCGTCTGCCGGAACCCTCCCTCATCGCCGACCTCGCGCTCGCGGTGCTCGGGCAGGGAGGCCCGCTTGCAGGCGAGCACGTCCTCATCACGGCGGGCGGCACGCACGAGCCGATCGACCCGGTCCGCTTCATCGGCAACCGCTCGAGCGGCAAGATGGGCGCGGCGCTCGCCAGGGCCGCCCTGCGCCGCGGCGCGCGCGTGACCCTCGTCCTCGGACCCGCCACCGCCGAGCCCCCCGCGGGGGCGCGCACCGTGCGCGTGGAGACCGCCGCGGAGATGCTCGACGCCTCGCTCGACGCGTTCGCGGATGCCACCGTGGCGATCTGCGCCGCCGCCGTGGCCGACTACGCGCCGGCGCACCCCGCCGACCACAAGCTGAAGAAGTCCCGCGAGCACCTGGACCGCATCGAGCTCCGGGAGACCGCGGACATCCTCGCCGCCCTGTCCGCGCGGAAGCAGGGCCGCACGGTCATCGGGTTCGCCGCCGAGACCTCCGACGTCGTGGCCTACGCCGCAGCGAAGCTCGCCCGCAAGGGATGCGACGCCGTCGTCGCGAACGACGTGAGCCGCCCCGACTCGGGCTTCGGGTCCGACACCGACAAGGCATGGTGGGTCGACGCGGCGGGCGCGGCCGAGCTTCCCTGCATGACGAAGGACGAGCTCGCCGGCGAGATCCTCGACCGTGCGCAGGAATTGCGGAGATGCGCAAAATAATGCTTGCATCCCATCGCGCGGTTGGGTAAAGTATCCCTTGCTGTCAGCGAGACAGCGCATTGCTTCGGGACGTGGCGCAGCTTGGTAGCGCACTTGACTGGGGGTCAAGGGGTCGCTGGTTCGAATCCAGTCGTCCCGACCAGAAGCTTCAAGGCCAGCCCTCGGGTTGGCCTTTTTCTTTATGAAGAGAGGATACCGGATGCCCCATCGGGTATCATTCCTCTAGTCAACGCATCGGAAACCTGCAGGGGAGCAACGTGAGCCTCAAGAAGAAGATCAAAAAAGAGCTGATCGGCACGTCTGACTACCCCTCGAACAAGATCTTCACCATCTCGAACTTCATCACCTTCATCCGCCTCGTCCTCACCTTCGTCTTCCTCTACCTGTTCATCACCAACGAGAACCGCTACATCGCCCTCGTCATCTACGCCGTGGCCGCCTCGACCGACTGGCTCGACGGCCAGATCGCGCGCATGACCAAGACCGTGAGCTGGCTCGGGAAGCTGATGGACCCCGTCGTCGACCGCGCCCTGCTGTTCACCGGCGTGCTCGGGCTCGTGGGCCGCGGGGAGCTGCCGGTCTGGGTGTGCGCCCTGATCATCGGCCGCGACGTCTACCTCGCCGCGGGCAACATGGTCGTGCGCCGCTACCACCGCCGCCCCATCGACGTCGTCTACACGGGCAAGATCGCCACGGCCCTGCTCATGAGCGGGTTCTCTCTCATGCTGCTCGGGCTCCCCGTGGTCGACGGCATCGACCTCCTGGGGGCGGGCGCGTCCGCCTTCCCGGGCCTCAACGGCGCCCCGGTGCCCCTAGGGATCTTCTTCGTCTACGGCGGCGTCGCGTTCTCGATGATCACCGCGGTCGTCTACACGGTAAAGGGCGCCGCTGCCATCCGCCGCGCCCGGCAGCACCCCGAGGAGGAGGACGTCGATTTCCTGAACCCCGAAATCGAGGACTCCGACGACGATACCCCGGCGCGCGACGCCGCCGCTGGGGTAGAATAACCCTATATGCCGCTTACACGACCGTTACGTACCGCGTGGGGAGAGACCATGACCGATATGATGAACACACCCTCCGACGCCCTCGCCGGCGATTCCACCTGCGTCTTCCGGATGCCCGTCGACGACGCCACCATGCCCGACCTCATGAAGAGCGTCGAGCGCGCGACGCCGGTGCTCACCATCATCAAGGGGCCGCAGACAGGCAACACCTTCGAGCTCGACGGCGCCGAGACCACCATCGGCCGCGATCCCTCCAACGGTATCTTCCTGAACGACATGACCGTCTCGCGCGCCCACGCCAAGATCACCCGCACCGGTGCGGGTGCGGCGATCGAGGACCTGGGGTCCCTCAACGGCACCTGGGTCGACGGCGCCATCGTCAACTCGGCCCCGCTGCACGACGGATCCTCCGTGCAGATCGGCACCTTCACGCTGATCTACCATGAGAGCCGCTCGGAGCGCATCGAAACCGGTGAGTAGCGGTGGCCGAACGTAGCTACCTCAGCATCGGCCAGGTCGTCAACTTCCTGCGCGGCGCCTATCCCGACCTCTCGAACTCGAAGATCCGCTTCCTCGAGGACGAGGGGCTCATCACGCCGCACCGCACGCCCAAGGGCTACCGCCAGTACTCGAAGGAGGACGTGGACCGCCTCGAGGTCATCCTGCATCTCCAGAAGACGCGCTACATGCCCCTGAACGTCATCAAGCAGAAGCTCGACAACGCCACGGACCTCTCCACGCTCGCCTTCGAGGTCGGGCTCCTGTCCGATCTCCCCGTCAAGTCCGAGCCCATCGAGACGCAGCAGAAGCTCCATCCCATCGAGGACGTCCCCGGCCAGCTCGGCGTGGAGATCTCGTTTCTGCGCGCCCTCGCCGACAACGACCTCATCCGCATCATCCGCAGTCCGCAGAACCGCGAGCTCATCGACGGGCGCGATTTCGAGATCATCCGGCTGTGCTCCGAGCTCAACCGCTTCCACATCGAGCCGCGCAACCTCCGCCAGTACGTCTCCGCCGCCAACCGCGAGTCCGCCATGTTCGAGCAGGTCCTCATCGGCATGCTCGGCATGGACGATTCCGACGACGAGCGCGACAAGAAGCTCGAGCGCGCCTTCGACAAGCTGCACGACCTCACGGAGGGCGTGCACACGGCGCTGCTGAAGAACCGGGTCTTCGAGTCCCTGAACGCGATCGTGGAGGACGCCGACCTCGACAGCGTGGACGAGCAGATCTCCCGCGCCGAGGCCGCCAAGCAGCAGGAGGGCGCCGCTCCCGCACCGAAGCCCCGTGCATCGCGCAGCTCCGCGAAGCGCCGTCCGCGCGCCTGACCGGTCTCAACCCCACAACTCGATTCGGCAGAGCTTTCGGGCGCCTCTGGCGCCCGTTTTCGTCATCGAGCGCCCGACTCGTCCCCGAACCCGGTGAAGCGCAGGTAGCTCATCAGGAACGCCTTCGCCGCGAAGGCGCCCGTCGCGCTGCGCACGAGCAGCGTCTCGCGCGTCACGGCGCTCGCCGAGTCCTCGTGCGGGGAGCGGCCGAGCGCGAAGGCGTCCTCGACCGCATGGTTCAGCTCGACGGCGACATAGTCGAACGCGGTCTCGACGGGATAGGTCATCCGCTGGATCTTGAAGAGGCGGGAGATGGCCTCCATGGGGAGGAACTGCTTGAATATGCAGATGATGAGCAGGCGGGCCACCTGCTCCCGACCGTAGAGCTTGCGCGCGGGCGGGTCGACGAGGCGCATCTTGACGTAGTTGTTGACCATCGAGGGCGTGAGCCACGGGCCCTCCGAGCATGCCGACAGCGGTTCCAAGATCGCCTCGACCTGGGATATGACCTGGTCACGATAGAGATCGACCGCGGGGAGGTCATGATACCGGGGCATATGGAACCGCGCCGCAGCCGACGCCTCCTCCGAGCGCAGGAAGGCATCGGGCAGGACGGTGGGCGTGACGTCCTGGACCGTGATGCGTTTGGATGAATCGGCCATGGGGATGATCGATGCGTGCTGCTTCATGGATGGCGCCTCCTGAAACCATGGTGCTCGCATACCAGCATATCCCAGTTCGACCGGTCGGCGGTCTTAAACATCGCATAAGCTCGTTTTGAATACCACGAGCGGGGGAGTGGGCTATACTTGAGGCGGCAGGCACGCAACCGAAAGGAACGCTCATGTCGTGGGCCATCATAGCCGATTCAAGCTGCAACCTCCGCTCGTGGACGCCCACCGCGCCCGATACGTCCTTCATAACCGTCCCGCTCACCATCCATGTGGGGGGAGAGGAGTTCGTCGACGATGCGCAGCTCGACGTCGCCGAGCTCAACCGCAAGGTCGCCGCCGAAAAGGAGGCGTCCTCCAGCTCGTGCCCGAGCGCGGGGACGTGGGCCGACGCGTTGCGCGATGCGGACGACATCATCGTCATCACGATCTCGGCGAACCTCTCCGGGACCTACGAATCCGCCATCACCGCCCGCAACATCGTGCTCGACGAGTACACGCGCGAGCACGCCGGCGTTATCAAGGGGAAGAACGTCCACGTGGTAAACTCGCACGCGGCGGGCGGCAAGCTCGAGCTCATGGTCGAGCTCCTCGACCGCTATCTGGCGCAGGGCGCGCGTACGTTCGACGACGCGGTCTCCTATATCGAGCACATCGAGGAGAGCTCCTCGGTCCTGTTCTCGCTCAGCAGCTTCGAGAACCTCGTCAAGAACGGCCGCATGCCGCGCCTGGCGGGCTCGTTCGCCAGCAAGTTCAACATCCGCATGCTCGGGACCGCGAGCAACGAGGGCACCATCAAGATCGTCGGCCCGACCCGCGGGGAGAAGAAGACGATCCGCAAGACCGTGGAGCACATGGCCTCGAGCGGCTTCCACGGCGGGCTGGTCTACATCGACCATGTCGACAACGAGCAGGGCGCCTGCGCGCTGCGCGACGCCATCGTCGAGCAGTGGCCGTCGGCGACCGTCCGCATCGTGCCCTGCGGCGGACTGTGCTCCTACTATGCGGAGGAGTCCGGCCTCATCGTCGGCTACGAGTGGGCCTAGCGGCTCCGAGATGAATCCGATGCGCACGGCGGGCGGCTTCGAGCCGCCCGTTTCCGCAAGCGAGGCGATATCCGGTTGAACGCGAAAAGAGTCGATCGTTCGAACGCTCACGGGGCGGCTTCGAGCCGCCCCGTTTTCATGGCCGGAAAGATATCGCGTGTACCTGCGCGGGTAGACCCCATCATGTTCACCGGGCGGGCGATCATCGGGCAGGAGTGCGGTTATGAGGCTGGACGCAAGCATGCCGATAAAGCATCCCTTTACTTTACATAACATATATTATCGTGATTTAAAAGGAATGCGGACGCTGCGTAGATGATGCAGTCGGCGTTCGCTGGAAAACCCTGCGATCTGTCAGCGGTGGTTGCGCCTGACGGACCGGACCATACCCGGGCAGCGTTCACCTGAAGCGTTCGGCGCCATGAACTTTGGCCGCGCCCCGGATACGCGGCTGGAGCATGTGCGAGCCACTCGTGCGCCCATCAACGCGTGCAACGGACGCACGCGTGGGACACAGGCAGAGACCTCGGCAGCGCTTGCGAAGCGGCCATGGGCACGTCCGCGGCAGATCGGTACCGTCCGTGCCCTCGCTTAGGGACCTAGCGCCGCCGCGCCGGATCCCGAGCCGTAGGCGTCGACGCGAACGTCCTGCATGCCGGATGTCAGCCGACGGCATACCCGGCGCCTCGATACCCGTCGGAATCCTTGCTCGAGGCGCACGCGATTCCACGACGACATCCGATCTCCGTACGGCACACGTGGGACCGCGGTCGGATACATCCGTATCGACAAGGGAGGGAGCACCGCGGCATTGGCGCCTCCCTCCCCTACGCAGTCTTATTTAGGTACCTAAGTGTGATGGTCTCCCCGATGCTACCGGGCGAGCCCCTCGACATACGCGTATGCGGAGGACCCGGCGATTGCGCCGTCGGACGCCGCGGTGACCACCTGGCGGAGGCGCTTGGAACGCATATCCCCTGCGCAGAACAGCCCCGGCGTGCGCGTCGCCATATCCTCGTCGGTCACCACGCCCCCATCGGCGGCGACGTCGACGAGCGCATGCACCAGCTCGGTCACCGGATCGTTCCCGGTGAAGACGAAGATGCCGAACGAGCCCGCAGGATACTCCTCGACCGAGGTCTCACCGCTCACATTGTCCCGGAACACGATGCGCTCGAGCAGCTGCGTCCCCGTCACCTCGACGATGGAGGTCGAGAACCTGACCGAGACGTTCTTCTGAGCGAGCAACCGGTCGACGCGGCCGCGCGGGGCGCGGAACTCATCCCGACGGACGACCATGACGACCTCGCTGGCGATGCGCGAGAGGAACAGGCCCTCCTCGCAGGCCGAGTTCCCGCCGCCGACGACGAAGACCTTCTTGTTGCGGTAGAACATGCCGTCGCAGGTGGCGCAGTACGAGACGCCGCGACCACGGAACTCCTCCTCGCCGACGAACCCGGCTGTACGCGGGGTCGCACCCGTCGCGACGATGAGGGCGGGCGCCTCGAAGGCCCCGGAGTCCGTCACCACCTCGTACCGGCCGTCATCGCGTCGCGAGATCGACGTCACCATGGTGTATTCGACGTGCGCGCCCGCTGATTCGGCATGGTCGAGCATCTTCTGGCCCAACTCGGCACCCGAGACGTTCGGGATCCCGGGGTAGTTGTCGACCATATCGGATGTAGCGATCTGCCCTCCGGGCATGCCCTGCTCGATAACGAGCACGTCCAGGCTCGCACGCGCGGCGTAGAGCGCGGCGGTGCTGCCCGCCGGTCCGGCTCCGATAACGATCGCATCGTAGGCGGTAATAGAATCCATCGATCCTCCTCGACAGGGTGAACGGATATCGGTTCCCCCTATCGTACCCGTTGCATTGCGGGCATTTCCCGAAAGTCCTCCCCTGCGCCTCCCGTGCGCGTACAATTGAATCGTCCTATACCCGAAAAGGAGCCGCATGCCCGAGCAGGAGCAGAACACCCCGGAACCGCGCACCGAAGCGGACGGCGCGGCCATGGCGCCGGATACCGCCGCGCGGCCCGTCATCACCATCATGCACGCGTCCGTCGGTTCGGGCCACAAGGCCGCTGCGAACGCGGTCGCGCAGGCCATCGATCGCATGCGCGGCACCTGCGGCGTTCCCGCCGACGTCGAGGTCGAGGTGATCGACATCCTCGATTTCGGCAGGATCAAGTTCGACGGGAACAAGACCGCGGCCTCCTTCACCGGCGCGACCCGGCCCATCTACGACATCGCCTGGCGCTACACGCTCACCGGGCGCGTTCTCTGGGGCGGCGGAACCGGCTGGTCGCGCGTCATGTTCCCCGCGTTCAACGAATACATCGAATCCAAGCGGCCCCTCGCGGTCATCGCGACGCATATCACCGCCGCGAACGTCGCCGTGGGCGCCCGCATGATCACCGGGTTCGAATACCCCATCGTATGCATCCCGACGGACTACGAGATCGAGGGGTGGTGGCCCCACAAGGAGACGGACCTGTTCTGCGTCGCGACGGAGTACATGGCAGAGACCCTGCGCCCCCGCCTCGTCGAGGAGTCCCGCATCTCGATCACCGGCATCCCCGTGCGCGGGGGGTTCGAGTCCCCGAGCGACCGGTCGGAGGACCGCAGGCGCTTCGGCATCCCCGAGGACAAGACCGTCGTGCTCGTGATGGCCGGCGCGAGCCTTCCGCAGCCCTACGTCCGCTTCCGCGCCGCGATCGAGCAGACGCTCCCCTTTCTCCGCCGGTTCGAGAACATGCACTTCGTCTTCCTTCCCGGCAGGGACCGCGAGTACGCGGAACGGCTGAGGCGGATCTTCGAGGCCATGAAACTCGAGAACGTCATGGTCATGGATTACGTCGAGGACATGGCGTCGCTCATGACCGCATCGGACGTGGCGATCCTCAAATCCGGCGGCCTCGCGGTGACGGAATGCCTCTGCGCGCGGCTGCCGATGATCCTGCTCGGTCGCTCGTACGGGCAGGAGAAGGCCAATACGACCATGCTCACCGGGTTCGGCGCTTGCATGCACGCGACCACGGCGCGCGAGCTGATCACGACCCTGAACCGCATCCACGGGCATCCCGAGACCCTCAAGGCGCTGCTCGTCAACGCCGAGGCGCTCCGCTGCCCCCATGCGGCCGAGGATATCGTCGAGCAGACGATGGGGCTTGTCGGCACGCCGCGTCCGCGCGAGCGCCACTTCGCCGAGTTCTACTGGGGCGGAAAGCCGGCGCATACCCGCTGATGGCGAACCGCCGGTACGCTCGGTTCGCCTTCAAGTAGTCGGACGAAAGGCCCCCATGCCCCGTGCGCGGCGCGGAGCATGGGGGCCTCGCACGCCTCCGAGCGTTCAGGCGCCGGAGGCGTCACGTGGATCTCGGTGAAACGGGATGTTCCGGATCAGGCCTCGCCGCTCGAGCCGAAGCCGCCCGCGCCCCGATCGGTCTCGTCGAGCTCGTCGACCTCGACGAGATGGACCGTGGGCACCTGCTGGATGACGAGCTGGGCGATGCGCTCGCCGCGCTCGATATGGACGGTCTCCCGCGGGTCGAGGTTCACGGCGATCACCTTGAGCTCGCCACGGTAATGGGCGTCGATCAGACCGGGCGTGTTCGCGATGGAGAGCCCGCGCTTGAGAGCCATGCCGCTTCGGGGCTGAACGAATCCCGCATACCCGTCCGGGATGGCGATGGCGAGACCGGTGGGGATGAGCGCGCGGCCATGGGGCGGGATGTCGGCGGACTCGTTGGCGCGAAGGTCGAGGCCGGCGTCGCCCTCGTAGGCGTAGCGAGGGAGCTCGACCGAGGGGTCGAGGCGTTTGATGGAGACGTTCACCGCAGTCATTGCATCACCTGAGCTTGTCGAGTTCTTCGAGGAATTCTTCGATGTCCTTGAAATCCCGGTACACCGATGCGAAGCGGATGTAGGCGACCTTGTCGATCTTCTCGAGCCGCTTGAGCACCATGTCGCCGATATCATGCGATGTCACGGCCGTGAGGGTCCTGCCGCGCAGCTCGTGCTCGATATCGTCGATGAGGCCGTTGAGGACCGAGAGGTCGATATCGCGCTTGGACGTGGCGCGCATGAGGCCCACCAGCAGCTTGTTGCGATCGAACGGCTGGGTCGTCCCATCGCTCTTGAGGACCTCGATCGGGTCCTCGCAGCGCTCGAACGTGGTGAACCGGTACCCGCAGGCGCGGCACTCGCGACGGCGCTTGATGGCGTTGGTGACCTCTTGGGTCCGCGAATCGATCACGCGGGTATCGCCCCCGCCGCATTTGGGACAGCGCATGGCAACCCCCTCAGGTCGGCATCCCTTCGCTGCGGACTAGGATACCATGCGCGGAGCCCGACCTTACGCGGGGACCGAGAGCACCATCCCCGGCTGGAGGGAGGCCTGCTCGAGACCGTTCCAGCTCCTCAACACCTCGACGGTGTCGACCTGGGACATGCCGTCGATGGGATGGGCGGAGGCGATGGACCACAGGGTGTCCCCGCGCTCGACGGCCACCTCGATCCGGCTCTGGGAGGCGAGCGCCGCGTCGAAGGCCGCCTGGCGGGATGCGAGACCCCCGAAGAGGGCCGCCAGGACAGCGAGAACGCATGCGGAGACCACGAGGACGGTGCGGGGGCTCAGGGTGGTGCAGGGTTGGACGGCGACGGGGCGGGGCGCGGGACGGGCATCGAGGCCGCCGTCGACGACATGGAAACGGGGGCGCTCGTAGGTGGCGGCGACGGCGAGGTTGCCCTCGACCATGGTGCATGCGTTCATCTGTATCTCCCTTCGTCGAACTGACGACTGTAGGTATACCTTCCCGCGTGGACAAAAACCGACTGGCGCAAGAACGGGTGTTCGTATATCATTATGTTCGAACAGTTGTTCCTGTCAAGGAAAAAGGGAACATTTGTTTGGTATTCGAAGGGAGCGCAGCCATGGCACGCAAGATCACCAAGCGGCAGCAGCAGATCTACGACTTCATCCGCGCCTATCAGCAGGAGAAGGGCTACCCGCCGAGCGTCCGCGAGATGGCGGCTGCCGTGGGCCTGTCCTCCCCCTCCACCGTCCACGCGCACCTCTCCGCGCTGGAGGACCACGGGCTCATCAAGCGAGATAAAACGAAGCCCCGCGCGCTGGAGGTCTTCGAGCAGGATGGGACGTCGGTCAAGACCGCGGAGGTCCGCGCCATGCCCGATCGCGGTTCGGTGTCCCTGCCCCTGGTCGGCCGCGTCGCCGCCGGCATGCCCATCCTCGCCGAGCAGAACGTCGAGGACACCTTCACCCTCCCCACCGAGATCGTCACCGACTCCAGCTCGTTCGTCCTCGAGGTCCACGGCAACTCCATGGTGAACGTCGGCATCTACAACGGCGATTACATCGTGGTCCGCGAGCAGAAGAGCGCCATGAACGGTGAGATCGTCGTCGCCATGATCGATGGCGAGGCCACGGTCAAGACGTTCTACAAGGAGCACGGTCGCGTCCGCCTCCAGCCGGAGAACGACGCGATGGAGCCCATCTTCGCCACCAATCCCACGATCCTCGGCAAGGTCGTGGCGCTGCTGCGCCGCTTCTAGCATGGAGCCGTCCGCACCCGCCACGCGGGGAGGCAGACAGGGGCGCATCGCCTTCTTCGACACCCTGCGCGGCTTCACCATCGTCTCCATGGTCTGCTTCCATGCCGCCTATGATGCGGCCTACCTGTACGGGATCGATATGCCGTGGTTCGCGGGCACCCTGTTCCAAACAATCTGGCGCGCCTCGATCAGCTGGGTCTTCCTTCTGCTCGCAGGATGGATGACGAGCTTCTCCCACAGCAATCTCCGCAGGGGGGCCGTCTACGCCGCGGCGGCCGCCGCGGTCTGGGCCGCCACGAGCATCGCCTCGGTCGATACGGCGATCACCTTCGGAATCCTGTTCTGCATGGCCGCCAGCACGCTGCTCTACGCCACGGCGCGGCCCGCGCTCGATCGCGTGCCGCCGGCAGCGGGCCTCGCCGTCTTCCTGATCGCCTTCGTCCTCACCCTCGGGGTGCCGCAAACCCGCTATGCGTTCGGGGGGCTGGCCTGGCTGGGGTTCCCCGGTCCCGGATTCAGCTCAGGGGACTACTACCCCATGATCCCCTACACCTTCCTCTATCTGGCGGGGGCCATGGCGGCGCGCCTCTTCGGCCGGCTGCGCGCAAGCGGGTATCCGGCATGGATGGAGCGGGACCTCATCCCGCCGCTCACCGCGCTCGGCAAGCACAGCCTCATCGTCTACCTGGTCCATCAGCCTCTGCTCATCGTCTTGTTCGACCTCCTGGCAGGCTAAAGGCTCAATCGCAGGGGGACCCGGTCGTAACCCGGATCCCCACCGCAGCTTTCAGGTAAAGGCACTCGCAGCGCGTTGCAGGCGACCCGGTCGTAACCCAGATCCCCGCCGCGGCTCTTTGAAGGCTACTCGGTGCGGAACCGCTCCAATCTGCCGGCGATGCGTGCGGGCACCTTGGCCACGATGCGCACCCTGTCGGCAAGATACTCCTCGGAGATGAGCTGTCCCTGCTCGTGGACGAGCTTCAGCAGGCCGCCCTCGCGATACGGGACGTCGGCGCTGATCAGCCTATCGTTCGCAGCCGCCTCGGCACTCAGCCGGTCGAGCAGGAGGTCGAGCCCGTCACCGGTGCGCGCGGAGAAGAAGACCGCGCGGGGCATGCGGGCCCGCAGGAGCCCGACCTCCTCGGGATCGAGCAGATCGATCTTGTTGTAGACGGTGAGCGACGGGCGCTCGCCGGCGCCGATCTCATCGAGGACACGATCCACCGCCTCCTCATGCCGGTGGCGGTCCTCGTCGGATACGTCGATCACCTTGAGGATCAGGTCCGCCCCTAAAACCTCGGAGAGCGTCGACTTGAACGCCTCCACCAGCCCGTGGGGAAGCTTCTGGATGAACCCGACGGTGTCGGTAAGGGTGACGATCCGCCCTCCCGGAAGCGTGTAGGCGCGTGTCGTGGGGTCGAGCGTGGCGAACAGCTTGTCCTGGGAGAGCACGTCCGATCCCGTCAGGGCGTTCAGCAGCGTGGATTTCCCCGCGTTCGTGTACCCGGCGAGCGCGATGCGGAAGGCGTCGGACTCGACGCGGCCCTTCGCCTGCACGGCGCGACGGCGCTCCAGCTCCTTGAGCTCACGGCGCAGCGAGGAGATGCGGTTGCGGATCAGGCGGCGGTCGACCTCGAGCTGGCTCTCGCCCTGACCGAACCTGCTGCCGATACCGCCGCGCGTCTGCTCCTTCGCGAGATGCGACCACATGCCGCGCAGACGGGGAAGCAGGTACTGGAGCTGCGCGAGCTGCACCTGCAGCCTGCCCTCGCGCGTCTTCGCGTGGAGGCCGAAGATGTCGAGGATGAGCGCGGTCCTATCGATGATCTTGACGGGCTCCCCCACCGCGCGCTCCAGATGGGACTGCTGCGCGGGGGTCAGGTCCTCGTCGAAGATGACGACGTCCGCCTCGAGCCGGCCGACGAGCGACTTGAGCTCCTCGACCTTGCCGGAGCCGATGAACGACTTGGGGACGGGGCGCTCGAGCCGCTGGGTGAGCCTGCCCACCACGACGGCGCCGGCGGTGTCGGCGAGGCGCTCGAGTTCATCGAGGGAGCGGTCGACCGGCCATGAGCTCTGGCGCCATTCGACACCGACCAGGACGGCGCGCTCGGGCTTCACCTCGGTGGTGAGGAAGGAGAAGCGCATGGGGATCACCGTCCATCGAGCGCGTCGACGATGAGGCGGGCGGCGCCGTCGGCATCGAGGACGTCCATGTCGAGCCAGGTGATGCGGGGGTCGCGCCTGAACCACGAGAGCTGCCGCTTGGCATAGCGACGGGACCTGAGCTTGATCAGATCGACCGCCTCCCCAATGGTGCACCGGCCCTCGAGCGCGTCGATAAGCTCCTTGTAGCCGATGGCCTGGCGGGAGGTCAGGGCGTCGGCGGCACCGGCGTCCATCAGGCCCCGCACCTCATCGAGCAGGCCGGCGCGCATCATGGCGTCGACCCGCGCGTCGATGCGCGCGTACAGGCGCGCGCGGTCCATCGTGAAGGCGAACTGCAGACTGGGGTAGTGCTCCCTGGGCTCGGAGAACCCCGCGCTCTGCCGGGCATAGGAGACCCCCTCGTCGAGCATCTCGAGCGCGCGCACGACCCGGCGCACGTTGTGGGGGTGGATGAGCACCGCGCTCTCGGGATCGCGCTCGGCGAGCAGGGCATGGACGCCCTCGGGACCGAGCTTGCCGGCGAGGTCCTGGTAGCGCTGCCGCGCGGCCCCGTCGACCTCGCCGCGCGGGAACTCCATCTCGTCGAGGGCGGCCCGCACGTACAGGCCGGTGCCGCCGCACAGGACGGGGACGCGGCCCTCCGCACGCAGGCGGTCGATCGCGCGCCGGGAGTCGCGCTGGTAGAGGGCAGCGGAATACGGTTCGGTGGGATCCGCCACATCCACGAGGAGCAGAGGCACGCGCCGCTCGGAGACCGGCGTCTTGGCCGTTCCGATATCCATGCCGCGATACACCTGCATAGCGTCGGCGGAGACCACCTCGCTGCCCAAGGCCTCGGCGACCAGGTCGGCGACGTCGCTCTTACCGGATGCGGTCGGCCCCACGACGGCGATGACGGGCGAGGTCGCAGCGCGACGCAGGTCCTCCGTCATCGAGGCGACCCGACGACCGTACCGGAGAGATACCAGGTCCGCGCGACATCGACGTCGACGTCGACGATCTTCCCGACGAGATCCGCAGCCTCGATGCCGTCGGGGACCGGCGCGTGGACCGTCTGGTTCCACGGGCTCTTGCCGAGCAGGCGCGAGGGGTCCTTCTTGGACGTCCCCTCGATCAGCGCGGGCACACGGCGCCCGAGCGCCCCCTGGTTATACGCATACGCGCTGTCCTCGATGACCTTGACCAGGCGGTTGAAACGCTCGAGGATGACCTCGCGCGGCGTGGGGTCGTCGATCTTCGCCGCGGGCGTGCCGTCGCGCTTGGAGTAGATGAAGGTGAACGCCTGGGCGTACCCGACCTGCTCCGCCAGGGAGAGGGTCTGCTCGAAATCCTCCTCCGTCTCACCCGGGAACCCGACGATGATGTCGGTGGACAGCGCGATGTCGGGGATGCGGTCGCGAACGCGGTCGATGAGGTCGAGATAGGCCTCGCGCGTGTACTTCCTGTTCATGAGCTTGAGGATGCGCGTGGAGCCGGACTGGACGGCGAGATGGAGCTGGGGCATGACGGCGGGCACCTCGGCCATGGCGTCGATCGTCTCGGGGAGCAGGTCCTTGGGATGCGACGAGGTGAAGAAGATGCGCTCGATGCCGGTGTCGCCCACATGGCGGAGCAGCTCGGCGAAACGGGGTTCGCCGAACAGGTCGCGCCCATAGGAGTTGACGTTCTGCCCGAGCAGGGTGACCTCGCGGACGCCGGAGCGCACGAGCCCGCGCACCTCATCGACGATCTGCTCGAACGGGCGGCTCTTCTCCCGGCCGCGGACATAGGGGACGATGCAGTAGCTGCAGAAGTTGTTGCAGCCCGTCATGATGGGCACCCATGCGCGGTAGTTCTCGGCGCGGTGCCACGGCATGCTCGTGGCCGGCTCGAGATCGGTCTCCTCGCAGCGCACGTGACGGCCGCCGTCGGCGAACGCCTCCTCGATGAGCTCGGCGACATGGGCGATGGAGTGGGTCCCGAAGATGACGTCGACGTTGTCGAGGTTGGTCAGCAGGCCCGCGCCGTCGCGCTGGGCGATGCATCCGCCCACGGCGATGACGCGCTTGCCGCCCGGGGGCGCCGGAAGGCTCTTGCAGGAGGAGCACTGGCCGTACAGGCGCGTATCCGCGGCCTCGCGGACGCAGCAGGTCATGAAGACGACGATATCGGCATCCTCCGGACCGGCCACCTCGAGGCAGCCGCAGGAATCGAGCATGCCGCTGACACGCTCGGAATCGTGGAGGTTCATCTGGCATCCGAACGTGCGGATGAAATAGGTCTTACCGGAAAGAGAGGAAGCTTGCATACCCTACCCGACTCGAAGGTTGTCATCGGTTACATCGTACGCCCCGCCGGTGCCGGCGGACAGGCTGTGAACGTACACGGAGAGCCTGATGGCGGTCCGGGACTCCCCGTTGATGAGGATGTCGGAGAACACCGGCGCGCAGGAGATGTCGAAGCCCGTCGGGATGAGGAAGCCACGGGCGATGGCGATGGCCTTGATGGCCTGGTTGACCGCCCCCGCGCCGACGCACTGCATGTTGACGGGGACGCCGTCCTTCACCATGCCGGCGATGGCGCCGGCGACGGATGCGGGCGATGACTTGCTCGATACCTTCAGGAACTCCATAGCTGCATTTCTCCTGCGTGTGAGCCACGTTTAAGCACTAATAGTTTGACTTTAGCGTATCGTCATCCGCGCTACAAGCCTATTCCTCCTTACCGATGTCGAACGACACCGTGATCCGGTCGCGCGTGACGCGCACGCGCGGCTCGCCGGAGAGGCTGAGGTAGTACCGACGGGCGAGGTCGGCGAAATCGCGCTCCATCGCCCGGGAGAACCGCTCGATGTCCTCGGACGCGATCCGCAGGCCGCGACGGTCGCGCTCGAGGTCGACGGGGGCAGGCGCCTTGGACGCCGCCGGGTCGCGCTCGCGGAGCAGCCGGGAGGCGACGCTCCTCAGCGGCTTGATGGTGCCCGCGAGGATGCGGTGCGCCGTGCGCTCGGAGACGTCGATGCCGATCGAGGAGGCGATGCGGATGAAGTCCCCCGCGTCGGCCGCGCTGCCGAGCCGGTCGACGACGGGCAGGTCGGCGGCATCGTCGATGAACAGCAGGGTGCCCGCGTCGACCGACGAGGATGCGTGCGCGTACAGGGTCGCCGCGACCTCGGTCGCCGAGCCGATGTAGACGTCGCACCCGTGGAGCTCCTCGAGCGCGAACTCGCCCGCCGCACGGACGATGTTATGGGGGCCGCGCACGCAGGCGTAGACGCCGTCCTCGCCGCGCGCGGCGACCGGCCAGGTCGACTGGTCGGCCCGCTCGGCGAGCGCGGAGGTGTCCGCCTCGACGATGATGGCGGACCCGCGGTCGGGCGCCGAGGAGACGACCTCGGCGCGGCGGGCGTTCTGACGGATGGAGAACAGCGCCATGCCGCGCCCGTGGACGCCCCAGCGGTCCATCTTCATGGACTCGAGCTTGGACGTGACACGGGCGTCGAAGACGCGCTCCCACATGTCCGCGGGAATACCGCACCCGTTATCGAGGAAGAGGAGGGTGCGGACACCCTCCTCCTTTCCGGTGGCGAGATAGATCTTGGTCGCGCCGGCGTCACGGGCGTTGCGCAGCATCTCGATGACGATGTCCTCGACATGCTGGATGTCGTGCTTCGCCTGACGGCGCTCGGCCTCGGAGACGCGCAGGCGCACGAAGCCCTCGCCGAGGTTCTCCTCGACGCGCAGGCTGCCCTCGCCGGACATGGATGCGATGAACGAGATGAGCTCGTTTGCGTCGCCCATGGGTTACTTCGCGATGTCGACCGCGCGGCTCTCGCGGATCACCACGACGCGGACCTGACCGGGGTACTCCATCTCGTTCTCGATCTGCTGCGCGATGTCGTGGGCGAGCACGGTCGCCTGGGCATCGGAGATCTTATCGGGCTGGACCATGACGTGGACCTCGCGGCCGGCCTGCATGGCGTAGGTGCGCTCGACGCCGTCATGCGAGTTCGAGATCTCCTCGAGCTTCTCGAGGCGCTTGATGTAGTTCTCCGCGGACTCGCGGCGCGCGCCGGGACGGGACGCGGAGATGGCGTCGCCAGCCTGCACGAGCACGGCGAGGACCGAGTTGGGGTCCACGTCGCCGTGGTGCGCCTCGATCGCATGGACGATCGCCGGCTTCTCGCCGTACCGACGGGCGAGGTCCGCGCCGATGACGGCGTGCGGGCCCTCGACCTCGTGGTCGATCGCCTTGCCGAGGTCGTGGAGCAGGCCCGCGCGCTTGGCGGTCCGCACGTCGACGCCGAGCTCGGAAGCCATGATGCCGCACAGCTCGGACACCTCGATGGAGTGCTGCAGGACGTTCTGACCGAAGGAGGTGCGGTAGCGCAGCGCTCCGAGGGTCTTGACGAGCTCGGGGTGCAGGTCGTGGATGCCGGTGTCGAAGGCAGCCTGCTCGCCGGCCTCGCGGACGCGCTGCTGCACGAGGTCGGAGGCCTTGCGGTACATCTCCTCGATGCGCGCCGGGTGGATGCGGCCGTCGGCGATGAGGTTCTCGAGCGCGACGCGGGCGGTCTCGCGGCGGACCGGGTCGAAGCTCGACAGGACCACGGTCTCGGGCGTGTCGTCGATCACGAGGTTGACGCCGGACACCTGCTCGAAGGTACGGATGTTGCGGCCCTCGCGGCCGATGATGCGGCCCTTGAGGTCGTCGGAGGGGATGTGGACGGAGGTCACCGTGACCTCGGCGGTGTGGTCGGCAGCGCAGCGCTGGATCGCCAGGGAGATGATCTCCTGGGCGGTCTTGTGGCACTCGGCGCGGACCTGCTGCTCGGACTCGCGGATGATGGTGGCGGCCTCATGGGTCACCTCGCCGCGGACCTTGTCGAGCAGCTCGCGGTGGGCGTCGTCGCGCGACAGCTCGGAGATGCGCTCGAGCTCGCTCGTCTGGCGGGCGACGAGCTCGTCGAGCTCGCGGGTGCGCTTCTCGAGCTGACCGGCCTGGCTGGACAGCTGGTGCTCGCGCTTGTCGAGCGCGTCGTTGCGACGGTCGAGCGACTCCTCGCGCTGCATCACGCGGTTCTCGAGGGTGCGCAGCTCGCGCTTGCGCTGCTTCTCCTCGGCCTCCGCGGCCTGCTTGCTCTGGATGATCTCCTCCTTGGCCTCGAGGAGGGCCTCCTTCTTCATCGTCTCCGCGGTGCGCTTCGCCTCGCCGATGACGCGCTCGGCCTCGGCGTGCGCGGACTCGATCTTGGAGTCCGCCTCGCGGAGGCTGCCGTTCTTGGCGCTGCGCATGGCGACGGCGGCGACGGCGGCCCCGACCACGAGGCAGACGATGCCGATTACGAATTCCATGCTCGGTTCTCCTTCAGTACATTTCGGTACAACGCGGTAAACGCCGCCCGCCTGGAGCGAGCGGCGCCGTACATTTGCTAGGGAACGGTCACCCAGTTCGAATATGAGATTGATCTATCGAACTCATCGGAGATGAGCGCATATCGCATAACAAATGACGATTTAATCCTACGTTTACACAGCGGTTATGTCAAACGAAGCGAACGGGTGTGGATAATGCACATAAGAACATGCGACCCCCTCGCGCGCGGGCACGCAGGGCTCATTCCCCCTGCTGCGAGAGGCGCTCGCGAACCGCGTCCGCGGCGACGCCGAACGGAAAGCCCCGGGAGACGAGGAACCGGACGAGCTTCTCGTACGCACGCTGCTCGGGCACGCGCCTGCGGGCGAGCAGCGCCCGCGCGCGCTCGAGGTCGCCCTCCTCGGTGAAGAAGGCGTCCGGATAGCCGGGGACCTCGCGCGCGTCGACGCCGCGCCGGGAGAGCTCCGCCTCGATGCGGCGGCGGCCCCACCCGCGCCGTACGCGCTCCTCGATGAAATAGGAGGCGAAGCGGTCGTCGTTCAGGAATCTGAGCTCCCGCGCGCGTGAGATGGATCCCTCGATCTCGATGTCCCGGAACCCGTAGGACGAGAGCTTGCGGCGGATCTCAGATTCCGCGTGATCGCGACGCGCCAGCATCTCGGTCAGCATGGCGAAGCAGACGCGGCCCTCGAGCGCGTGCACGGCATCGAAGGCATCGTCCTCCTCGCGGGGAAGCTCGACCGCACCGTCTTGGAGGAGCCTCCCGACGCGTGCGGGGACGACGATCTCCCGTCGGTCGCCCGAATCGAGCAACAGGGAGACCTCGGCCATCGCCTTGCGCCCGATGCGCTGGGCGCGGGCGCGCGCGGCGGCGTCGGGAAGGTCGACCGAGATCTCCACGACCTCATGGGCGCACGAGGGAACAGCGGGCTCCCCCACGGGCTAGCCCTTCTGCCCGTCGGATGCGGAGGGCGCGTCGAGCGCGCCCGGATCGACCGCCTCGCCGGTGGGCTCGTCCTCGAACTCCAGGCCGCAGGCGACGCGCACCCGATGCTCGATCTCCTCGGCGAGCTCGGGGTTCTTGCGCAGGAACTCCTTGGCGGCCTCGCGGCCCTGGCCGAGCCGGTCGGTCTCGTAGGTGTACCAGGCGCCGGACTTCTTGACGATGTCGTAATCGACGCCCATGTCGAGGATGGAGCCCTCCTTGGAGATGCCCGTCCCGTACATGATGTCGAACTCGGCGGTCTTGAAGGGGGCGGCCACCTTGTTCTTCACGACCTTGCAGCGGACCCGGTTGCCGACGATCTCGGTGCCGTTCTTGATGCTGTCGATGCGGCGGATGTCGATGCGGACGGAGGAGAAGAACTTGAGCGCGCGGCCGCCGGTCGTGGTCTCGGGGTTGCCGAACATGACGCCGATCTTCTCGCGCAGCTGGTTGATGAAGATGCAGGTGGTGCGCGACTTGGCAAGGGAGCCGGCGAGCTTGCGCAGGGCCTGGCTCATGAGGCGCGCCTGCAGGCCGACGGAGGAGTCGCCGATCTCGCCCTCGATCTCAGCGCGGGGCACGAGGGCCGCGACGGAGTCGATGACCACGACGTCGATGGCGCCGGAGCGCACGAGCATGTCGCAGATCTCGAGCGCCTGCTCGCCCGTGTCGGGCTGGGAGATCAGGACCTCGTCGATATCGACGCCGATGCGCGCCGCGTACCCGGGGTCGAGCGCGTGCTCCGCGTCGATGAAGGCGACGACGCCGCCGGCGGCCTGCGCCTCGGCGAGGATCTCGAGCGAGAGGGTCGTCTTGCCCGATGACTCCGGGCCGTAGATCTCGATGATGCGGCCGCGCGGGACGCCGCCGATCCCGAGGGCGGCGTCGAGCGCGAGCGCGCCCGTGGGGATGGCCTCGACCTCGAGCTCGGGGCCGCCGTCGCCGTAGCGCATGATGGCGCCCGTGCCGAACTTCTTCTCGATGTCGGCCTTGGTGCGCTCGACCATCTTGTCGCGCTCCTCGCCGTAGGTGCGCTCATGGATCTGGCGGACCGATCCGCCGGTGCTCTTAGCCATGAAGGTTCCTCCCTCGGGTTCTCGTCTCCCCTGACTATATCCGAACAGCTGTTCGCGGTCAAGGCGTGTCGAGGCCAGCGTACACGAGGGGAGCCGGCGCCCGTCCCGCCGATGCCGACCGGGACCCGAACGCCGTCCGCGCGGCAACCGACCGGAATCCGAACGCGGCGAAATGCGCAACGATGCCGCAGCTACCGGGCGGTGCGAGACGCGTCCCCGATGACCGGGGCGACAGGTTCGCGAAGGGCGCGGGGCGACGCGCGGGAGCGCCCCTACCCCATCTCCATGGAATTCACGCGCGCGAGCGCGAGGCCGAGGGCGGCGAGCGCCGCCTCAGCGCGCACGCGGGCACGGTCGCCGCCGAAGGTCCGCCGGAACGACTCGGTACCCGCGGCGGACGACACGCCGATGTAGACGGTGCCGACGGGGTTCTCCTCCGTCCCCCCGCCCGGGCCCGCGTAGCCGGTGAGGCTCACCGCGACGTCGGAGCCGAACAGCCGGCGCGACCCCGCGGCCATCTCGCGGGCGACCTCATGGGAGACCTCGGTGTGCTCGGCGATCGAGCGCGCGGAGACGCCGAGCACCCGCTCCTTGACCTCGTTCACATAGGTGACGGCGCCGCCGCGCAGGACGGACGATGCGCCGGGAACGCCCGCGACGGCGGAGCTCACCATGCCCGCGGTGAGCGATTCGGCCGTGGACAGCGTCGCCGAGCGCGCGGCGAGCGCCGCGACGAGGCGGCGGGCCTCCCGATCGAGGAGCGCATCGATAGGCTCGGACCCCATGGCGCCCCCCTACGAGAAGATGACCGAGCGGCCGTTCCAGAAGTACTGCGCGCCGGAGACGACCGTGAGCACCACGGCGGCGAGCATCAGGGCGTCGGAGACGAGCAGCGGCATACTGGCGGCGGCATCGCCCATCAGGGCCCCGAAGGCGAAGGTAAAGAGGTAGAAGCAGATGGCGACCATCGTCACCGCGGTCTTGGCCTTGCCGAGCCTGTCCGCGGCGATGACCACCCCGGCGGCGCTCGCCACCATGCGCAGTGCGCTCACCAGGAACTCGCGCACGAGGATCACGAAGACGAACCACAGGTTCACGTAGCCCATGTCCATGAGGAGCAGCAGCGCGGAGAACACGAGGAGCTTGTCGGCGATCGGGTCGAGGAACTTCCCGAAGTCGGTGACCTCCCCGCGCGAGCGGGCGAGGTAGCCGTCGACCTTGTCGGTCAGGCTGAGCAGCATGTACAGCGCGAAGGCCGCGAAGGCGAGCGGGACGGAGGGGTCCTCCGCATGCCCCCGGAAGGACAGGTCGCATAGGACCATGAACACCGGGATGAACAGGATCCGCACGCAGGTGACGACGTTGGCGGGGGTCCAGATTCCCCCGCGCGGGGAAGGTGAATGCGGCATGGCTACTCCTTCACGACGCGGCCGACGAGCTCGTAGCAGAAGCTGTCGGTGAACTCGACCGTGAGGACGTCGCCCACGGCGGCCTCCTCGGCATCCAGATGGACGGCGCCGTCGCTGTCGGGGGCCTGGAACCAGGCGTGGCCGATGAGCTCGTAGCCCTCGTCGGTCTCCTCGATCCCGTCGACGATCACCTCGGCGGTCTGCCCCACGCGCGCAGCGGTGGCGGCGAAGCCGAGCGCCTCGGCGAGGTCGACGGCGGCCTGCGTGCGCTCGCGCTTCGTCTCGTCGTCGATCTGGCCGTCCAGGCGGACGGCGCGCGTGCCCTCCTCCGGGGAGAAGGAGAAGACGCTCGTGTAGTCGAACCCGATGCGGTCCATGAACGCGAGCATGGCCTCGTGCTCCCCATCCGTCTCGCCGGGGAATCCGACCAGGTAGGTGGTGCGGATGACCATGCCCGGGATCTCGCGGCGCAGGCGGTCGAAGAGCTCTTCGAGCTCGCGCTCCGAACCGGACCGGTTCATGGCGGCGAGCACCCGGGAGCTGCAGTGCTGAACCGGGATGTCGATATAGGGGAGCACCTCGGGCGTGTCGCGGATGGCGGCGATGAGGTCGTCGGTCATGCCCTCGGGCTGGAGGTAGAGGACGCGGACCCAGACCTTGTGGGGACGCACCGCCTCGGCGACGGCGCGCAGGAGCCCCGCGAGGTCGCGCGGCCCCTCCCCCGTCCCGTCGAGGTCGCGGCCCCAGATACCCGTGTCCTGGCCGATGAGCACGAGCTCCCGGACGCCCTCGGCGACGAGGTCGACCACCTCGTCGCGGATCTCGGTCCACGGGCGGCTGCGGTAGCGGCCGCGGATATAGGGGATCGCGCAGAAGCTGCAGAAGCGGTCGCAGCCGTCGGAGATCTTGACGAAGGCGACCGAGCCCTCGACCGTGCGCTTGACGTCCGGGACGTGAGCCGGCGCCGTGCGGGACACACCGAGGAGGTCGTCGACGACGCCGACGATGCCGTCCTCCTCGTCCGTGCGGACGAAGGCGGCGACCTCGGGGAGCTCGGCGGGCAGCTCGGCGCCGTAGCGCGAGGGGACGCAGCCGCACATCACGATGGGCAGTCCGCGCACGCCGTCCGCCGCGTCCTCGGCGAGCGCGAGGGTCGCCTCGATGCTCTCCTCGGTCGCAGAGGCCAGAAACGAGCAGGTGTTCACGATGGCGAGGTCGGCCTCGTCCACATCGAGCGCCTCCTCGTACCCGGCCGCGAGCAGAAGCGAGCGCATGCGGTCGGTATCGACCTCGTTCTTGGCGCACCCGAGCGTGATGAAGTAGACGGCGCCGAAGGCGTCGGCGAAGTGTTCGGACATATCCTCGATCCCCTTGATCGCGCGGACCCGTCCGGCGGGCCCTATCGGTAGTTGGTGAACTGGAGCGGCTGGCCGTAGTCCTGCTCGCGCAGGAAGGCGATGACCTGCTGGAGCGCGTCCTTGGACGGGGAGGAGACGCGGAGCTTGTCGGCCTCGATGGTGACCTTGACCTTGGCCTTGGTGTCCTTCACGTCCTTGTTGATGCGCTTGGCCGTGAGCTGGTCGATGCCCTGGACGATCCTCCCGACGACGCGGACGGTGCCGCCGGAGGCGGCCTGCGGGGCGTCCCAGCGCACGGCGGAGAGGTCGATGCCGCGCTTGATGAGCTTGCTGCCGAGGACGTCGACGACCTGGCGCGCGACGAAGTCGGCGGGGGCGCTCACCGTGAAGACGCCCTCCCCCTTCGCGAGGTCGACGGAGGCGCCGGAGCCCTTGAGGTCGTAGCGCTGGGCGATCTCGCGCACGCACTGCTGGTACGCGTTGTCGACCTCCTGCATGTCCACCTGGGACACGACGTCGAAGCTGGAATCCTTGGCCATGATGCTCCTTTCCCGCAGCCGGGCTACTCGTCGGAGGACGAGCCGTCCGAAGACTGCGCGCTTAGTGAGGTATCGGTCGAATCGGTGCCGTCCGAGGCGTCCTGCTGCCCGCTCGCGGACGCGGTCTGCGGGACCGTGATGGTCACGCGCCCCACGCCCGAGGTCTTGGTATCCCAGTCGACGCTCTCCCCGTTCTCGAGGACCGAGACGTCGTTCGGATGGTCGACGGTGATCTCGACGGACTGCGTCGGGGTGAACTCCTGCTCGAAGGGGCCGGCGGTCTGACCCTGGTAGACGTACTCGCCGTCGACGCGGATCTCGATCCAGGAGCTCTTCCCCTCGTCGAGGGTCACGCGCACGACGGTCTGGGTCGCCTCGTCATCGTCCGCCGAGGTACCGGAAGCGTCCGTTGACGAGCTGCCGGATGCCGAGGAGGACCCAGTGGACGAACCGGCCGCGTCGCTCGCGGAGGAACCCGACGACGACGCGTCATCGGGGGAGTCCGACGACGAGGAGCCGGAGTCCGAGGAGCCCGAGGACACCTGGGCGGACTGGACCGCATCGGTCCCCGAGGACGCGGGAGCCGAGCAGCTGCGGACCAGGAGGAAGACGACGATGACGAGCAGCAGGGCGATGACCGCGAGGGCGACGAGCATCATCCGCGGGTCGCCGAGCATGCCGGAGACCGCTCCGGCGCGCCGCGGGGACGAGCCCGCGCGATACCCCGCGGAGGACCCCCGGCCGCGCCCGGCGGAGCCGGGGCGGGCGCGCCGGTCCGCGTAGCCTGAGCCCGCGGAGCCGGGGCGCTGCCTGCGCTCCGGGTAGCCCCCGCCGGCCGGTCGCCGCATCTGGAGGGTCCTGCCGTCGCCCAAGCGCGGCGCGCCGGCACCCTCCGGGCGCTGGCGGTAGCCCTCCGCCGGGCGCAGGGACCTGCGCTGCCCGCCCGCGGGGGGCAGGTTGGCCGCGCGCCGCTCGTTGCCGGCGACGCGCATGGGCACATGCCCCGATGAGGAATCGGACACGTAGCCCGCCTGGGGCGGGCGCTGCGCGAACCGCGAGCTGGGGGGGGCCGGGGCG
>NZ_JAQECM010000006.1:88024-89925 GCF_027669965.1 Candidatus Collinsella stercoripullorum
GCGCCGGGTCGACCATGAGGTAGCGGCCGCTCGTGCTCATGCTGCGCGGGACGGGGTCGGTCGCGCCCTCCGTGAACCTGCTGCCGGCGGCGCTTCCGCTGCGCTCGAACACGTACAGCTCGTCGAAGTAGGCGTTCACCACCTCGCGCGGGTTGAGGCCGAGGTAGCGGGCGTAGCTCGCGATCATGCCCTGCGCGTAGCCGCGCGGGGGCATGGAGGCGAAGTTGCCCGTCTCGAAGAACTCGATGATCTGCGGGCGGATCTTGATCACGTTGGCGACCTGCTGGATCGACATGCCGAGCTCGCGGCGTCGGTTGAGCAGCATCTCTCCGAACCGGCTGGCCATCAGAAGCCTCCAAACTCGTCTTCAGCGGACATGCGCGCCTCGACCTCCTCGAGCGCGGCGAGGCCCTCCTCGTCGAGCAGCACCTCGCGCGGCTTGGACCCGTCGGGGGGACCGACGACGCCCTTCTCCTCGAGCATGTCCATGATGCGCCCCGCACGGGCGTAGCCGACCTTGAGGCGCCGCTGGAGGCCCGAGGTGGACCCGAGCTGGGACTCGACCACGATGCGCGCGGCCTCCCAGATGAGGGGGTCGTCCTCGGCGGGCTCGTGCGCCCCGCCGCCCCCGCCGCCGCCCATGGCGGCCGGGGAGACCGCGGAGAGGATCTCGGTGTGGTAGTCGGCGGGGCTCTGCTCCTTGACGAACTCGACGACCGAGAAGATCTCCTCGTCCGACACGAAGCAGCCCTGGATGCGCTTGGGCTTGCCCCAGTCCACGCGGGAGAACAGCATGTCGCCCTGGCCGATGAGCTTCTCGGCGCCCGTCTGGTCGAGGATGACGCGGCTATCGATGCCCGTGGCAACCGTGAGGCCGATGCGGTTGGTGATGTTGGCCTTGATCAGACCGGTCACGACGTTGGAGCTGGGGCGCTGGGTCGCCACGATCATATGGATGCCCGCGGCGCGGCCGAGCTGGGCGATGCGCACGATGCTCGCCTCCACGTCCTTGCCGGCGACCATCATGAGGTCGGAGAGCTCGTCGATGACGATGACGAGGTAGGGCATCTTGGCCGGCGGGTTGTCGTACTTCTCGAACTCGCCCGCCGCCTGCTTCTCGTTGAAGGTGGAGATCTTGCGCACGCCGATGCGCTCGAAGATCTTGAGGCGGCGCTCCATCTCGGAGACGGCCCACTGCAGGGCGCTCGCTGCCTGCTTGGGCTCGGTGACGACCGGCACGTACAGATGGGGCAGCCCGTCGTAGGGGGCGAACTCGACGCGCTTGGGGTCGACCATGATCAGGCGCACGTCCTCGGGGAAGGTGCGCATCAGCAGGCTCATGAGGATGGAGCTGATGACGACGGACTTGCCCGAGCCGGTCGTGCCGGCGATGAGCAGGTGCGGCATCTTGGCGAGATCGGCGACCATGGGCTGCCCCTCGGCGTCGCGGCCGAGCGCGAACTCGAGCGGTCCGCCGGTGACGTAGGGCAGGATGTCGCCGAACGCGACCGTCTGCCGCGTGCGATTGGGGATCTCGATGCCCACCAGCGACGTCCCCGGGATGGGGGCGAAGATGCGGACCGAGTCCGTCGCGAGCGACAGGGCGATGTCGTCCTCGAGGCTCGAGATGCGGCTCACGCGCTCGCCCTCGCCGGGCTGCACCTTGAAGGTCGTGACGGTGGGGCCGGCGATCCAGCCGACCACGCGCGCGTGGAGGCCGAACTCCTGCAGGGTCGCCTGGAGGCCCTCGGCGGTCTGCTCGAGCTCCTTGGCCGAGCTCGTGCTCGAGGCGGAGGCGGGGTTGTGGCGCAGCATCGTGGCGGGAGGGAGCCTGCGCCCCTCCTCCTCGTCCGAGGCGGCGCTCGACGGCGCGGCGGGCGCCTGCGGGGCGCGGGCCGGCG
>NZ_JAQECM010000060.1:0-13708 GCF_027669965.1 Candidatus Collinsella stercoripullorum
TGCCGCGGTGCGCCGCCCGGGGGGACGCGACGGGCGCGCCGCGCGCGGGCTGATCGCCGCCGCAGTCGTCATCGGGGCGGCCCTCGCCGCCGTGACGGTCGTCGTGCTCGTCCGCGCCCTCGCCGGGGCGGTGCTCGATCTGGATGCGCGCGAACCGGTCGTCTCCGCGGAGCCCGCGCACCAGGACGGCGCGGTGACCGTCGGCGCCGAGGAGCCCGGGTCCGCATCGATCGTGTACGGGGGCTCGGTGTACGCGCTGCGCACCGATGCCGACGGGGCTGCGGTGATGACGCGTGCGCGCGCGGACGATCCGGGCGCCTCGATCGACCTGTTCGAGCTCGACGGCGACCCCGCCGGCTTCGCCTGCTTCGGAGGAACCCTGTACGCGGTGTCGAACGTCGATGCGGGCTTCGTCGTGCAGGCGTACGTCGATGCGGACGGCTCGCTCCCGACTCGGATCGCGAGCGGGGAGGGCGTCGCCGCCGCCGTGGAGCTCGACGGCTCCGTGCTGCGGCTCAGGGATGCATCGGATGCGGAGCTCCTGTCGATCGACCTCGCGGACCGCTGAGCGGGATCGACCCTACGGGCGGCCGGGCGGCGGGGCCGCGCTGCGAAGGCCGCCGGTGCCGGGCGGAGGCGGCGCCTGTGCGGGACCCTACAGGTAGCCCAGATAGGAGATGTATCCCTGCGCGCTCTCGGGCACAGCGAGGGTGACGCTTTGACCCAGGGTGTCCACGGTGATGTAAGAGGGGTCGGCGTAGGTGGTCACGGTCGCGTTCGCCCCCTGGTAGGAGGTGTCGATCGTCCCGGTGGGCGATGCGCCCGCGGGCAGGTCCGTCACGCTCCACGACGAGATGTCGAGCCGGTCGATGGCGGCTTCGACCTCCTGCTCGGTCATGCCGGTCGCCGCGGCGATCTCCGGGACGTTCCCGCGCAGCGCGTCCTCGGCAGCCCCCTTGATGCCGCTGGCATCGATGGCGCCGTTCAGGATGGTGTTCTCGAGCGACTGCCCGGCGCCCGAGAGCATCTGGGTGATGGGGCTCCCGGCGAGCAGGGTGTTGCAGAGCCCGGAGAGGACGCCGAGCACGACGACCGCTGCCGCCACCGTCAGGGAGATGGCTCGGGTGAAAGTGTTCATTGCGCGCTCCTTGGGCCGGGGTGGGTCTTAAGACCGTATGCCCGTATGCGCGCGCCGACCGCGGGGAGCCGGGCGATTCCGGGCCATCTACATATCAGGGGACCCCGCCGCGTCCCAAGAGAGGAACGCCCAGCGGACGACGCGCTCGCGGTCGAGCATGAAGGGCCCCTGCGGCCCGCCCTTCTCGCCCGGCGCGCCCGCATCGGGGTTGGCGACCAGATGCCCGTCCACATAGGCGCGCAGCGCGCCGATGCGGTCCTCGTTCCCGCCGGCGAGCATGCGCGAGAGCTCCGCGACGGCGTCGTCCGCGGACCGGAAGGTGTCGCGGCGCGTCGAGGAGATGTAGCGGACCTCGGGCGCGAGGCCCATGCCGACGAGGATGTTGAACGCGTAGACGTAGTCGCCGCAGTGCGCGACCCGGGTACCGATCGCCCGCAGGATGCGCCCGTCGACCCGCGGCCCCGCATCCGCGGAGAGCGTGATGCAGCACCTCCTCCGCGCGACGCGGGTGAGCCGGGAGAGGGCGGCGCGCAGGTCCGAGGTGGCGATCGACCTGCTGGCGAGGGCGACGTCGACGCAGCCCGGACCCAGGCCGGCGGCGTCCCAGTCGTCATCCCAGGCGAGCGGGAGGGCGCGGACGAGGTCCGGGACGCCGGCATCCCGGGCTCCCTCCTCCAGCATCTCGAGCATGCGCGCCGAGAAGTCCGCGGCGATGACGCGGTGCCCCGCGCGGGCGAGCGGGATGGCGAGCGACCCCGCGCCGCAGCCCATGTCGAGCACCGACTCCCCCGCGCCGATGGCGGCGAGCTCGATGAAGTCGCGCGCGTAGGGGTGCGTCTCGCGCGGGCGGAAGTGCCTCGCGCGCGCATCCCAGCGCGCGGGGTCGTCGGGCGCCGGGCGCTGGGCCTGAAGCGCCATCCACTCCTCGTTCCAATCGGTCTCGAGCAGCGCCGATCGCATCGTGGACCTCCTTCGGGGGAATGGGCCGCCCGGGGAGGGGCGGTCCCCCGCCGGGACGGGCGCCCACCGGGTGCCGGGCCGCCGAACGCGGCGGGCCCGCGGAGCGCGCTGCGCGGCCGCGGGCCCGATCCGGTCCCCTAGTTCTTGAGCGAGTTGAGCGGGGCGGGGAAGCGTCCGCCGCGATGGGCGAACACCGTGCCGGCGAACCGGTTCACCGGCATGATGGGCGCGCGCCCGAACAGCCCGCCGTACTCGACCGCATCGCCCACGCCCTTGCCGATGGCGGGGATGATGCGCACCGCGGTGGTCTTGTTGTTGATGACGCCGATGGCCATCTCGTCTGCGATGATGCCGGCGATGGCCTCCACGGGGGTGTCGCCGGGCACGGCGATCATATCGAGGCCCACCGAGCACACGCACGTCATGGCCTCGAGCTTCTCCAGGCTGAGCGCGCCGGCCTCGACCGCGGCGATCATGCCGGCGTCCTCGGATACGGGGATGAACGCGCCGGACAGGCCGCCCACGCTCGAGCTCGCCATGACGCCGCCCTTCTTGACGCAGTCGTTCAGCAGGGCGAGCGCCGCGGTGGTCCCGGGGCCGCCGCAGGTGCCCACGCCGATGATCTCGAGGATGCGGGCGACCGAGTCGCCGACGGCCGGCGTCGGGGCGAGGGACAGGTCCACGATGCCCTTCTCGACACCCAGGCGGCGCGCCGCCTCGCGGCTCATGAGCTCGCCGGCGCGCGTGATCTTGAACGCGGTCTGCTTGATCTTCTCCGCCACATCCATCATCGAGGCGCTCTCGGGGAGCTGCTCGAGGGCGGCCGCCATGACGCCGGGGCCGGACACGCCCACGTTGATGACGGCGTCGGCCTCGCCCGACCCGTGCGTGGCGCCCGCCATGAACGGGGAGTCCTCGACCATGTTGGCGAACACGACGAACTTGGACGCGCCCACGGAGTCGCGGTCGGCGGTGAGGCGCGCGGAGTCGATCACCGTGTTGGCGACCATGAGCACGGCGTCCATGTTGATGCCGGCGCGCAGGCTCGCCACGTTGACGCTGGAGCACACGCGGCTCGTCGCCGCGAGCGCCTCCGGGATGCAGGCGATGAGGCGCCGGTCCGCGTCGCCGATGCCCTTCTGGACGAGCGCGGAGTAGCCGCCCAGGTAGTCGATGCCGAGCGTCTCGGCCGCGCGGTCGAGCGCGTGGGCGAGCGGGACGAGGTCGACGTCCGGGCAGGCGGCGGCGATCTGGGCGACGGGCGTGACCGACACGCGCTTGTTGACGATGGGGATGCCGTACTCGCGCTCGAGGGCCTCCGCGGTGGGGACGAGGCGCTCGGCCGTCTTGGTGATGCGGTCGTAGACCTTGGTGCACATGCGGTCGAGGTTCTCGTCGGCGCAGCCCATCAGCGAGATGCCCATGGTGATGGTTCGGATGTCCAGATGCTGCTCGGATACCATGCCCCGTGTCTCGGCGATTTCTGCAGGCGTGATGGCCATGGGCTCTCCCTTTCGTCGGTCGTCGTGTGAAACGATGCGTCTTATTCTAGCGTGGCCCGCCCTCCCGGTGCCGCGCCCTTTCGAACGGGCCGCGGACGACCGCCCCGCCCCGCCGCGGGGGCGGGGCGGGACGACGGCCCCGGGGCCGCTCAGCCGAAGACCTCCTCGGCGATGCGCGCGGACTCGGCGGCGTCCTTCGCATAGTAGTCGGCGCCGATCCGTTCGGCGTACTCGGGCGTCAGCACCGCCCCGCCCACGAGCACCTTCACCCCCGGCACCTGCTCGTGCAGCAGGGCGATGGTCTCCTCCATGCTCCTCACCGTGGTGGTCATGAGGGCCGACAGCCCCACCAGGCGGACGCCACGCTCGCGCACGGTGTCCACGATGCGCTGCGGGTCGACGTCGCGTCCCAGGTCGAAGACCGTGTACCCGTAGTTGTCGAGCAGCATCTTCACGATGTTCTTGCCGATGTCGTGGATGTCGCCCTTCACCGTGGCCAGCGCGACGGCGCCCTTCTCGGACAGGCCCGCCGCGGGCATGAGCCGGCGGATGGTGTCGAATCCCGCGCGCGCCGCCTCGGCCGAGGCCATGAGCTGGGGCAGGAAGTACCTTCCCTGGTCGAACAGGACGCCGACCTCGTCGAGGGCGGGGATGAAGCGCTCGTTGATGAGGTCCATGGCGTCGCAGGTGGCGAGCAGCCGTTCGGTCGCCTCCTCCATCTCGCCCTTGCGCCCGGTGAGGATGAGCCGGCGGATGGGGTCGGCGTCGCCCGCCTCCCCGCCCGCGTCCGCGCCCACGGCAGGTGCGGGCGCTCCGCCGGGCGCCGCTTTCGGGGAGGCGCCCTTGTACGGGTCGGTCCAGCCGCCGTAGCGCTCGATGTAGGCCCCCGACCCCTCGTCCTCGCCGTTCAGCACGCGGAAGCTGTGCACGACGTCCATGTAGCGCGCGGAGCCCGGGTTCATGATGGGGGCGTCGAGCCCGGCGCCGAGCGCGGCGGCCAGGAAGGTCGCGTTCATCAGCTCGCGCGCGGGCAGGCCGAAGCTGATGTTGGACACGCCGAGCGCGCATCTCACGCCCAGGCGCTCGCGGCACGCCGTCACGGCGCGGAGGATCTCGAGCGCCTGGGCCTGGTTGGTGGAGGCGGTCATGACCAGGCAGTCTATGAGGATGCGGTCGGGGCCGATGCCGAATCGCGCCGCCTCCTCCACGATGCGCCGGGCGATGCCGAAGCGCCCCTCCGCCGTGTCGGGGATGCCGGCGTCGTCGAGGGTGAGGCCGATCACGTCGGCCCCGTAATGCGCGGCGATGGGGAGGACGGCGTCGAGGCTCTCCCGCGTGCCGTTCACCGAGTTGATGATGGGCTTGCCCGCGTAGGCGCGCACCGCGGCCTCGATGGCGCGCGGGTCGGTCGAATCGATCTGCAGCGGCAGCAGGGTCGACGCCTGTAGCTGCTCGCAGACGCGCGCGATGACGTCGGCCTCGTCGATCCCGGGCAGGCCGACGTTGACGTCGAGGATGTCGGCGCCCTGCTCCTGCTGGCTGATGCCCTGCCCCACCACGTAGTCGAGGTCCCCGTCGCGCAGGGCCCGCTGCAGGCGCTTCTTGCCGGTGGGGTTGATGCGCTCACCCACGACCGCGATGGCCCGGCTGCCGGCGGGCAGGCTCACCAGGCGCTGCGCGCTCGCGGCGGTGAAGGCGGGGCGGACGGTGCGCAGGCTCGGGGCGCTCCCGGCGAGGACCTGCGCCAGCAGGCGGATGTACTCGGGCGTGGTGCCGCAGCAGCCGCCCACGATGGAGACGCCGTCGGACACCATCTCGGCGACGGCGGCAGCGTAGGACCTCGGGTCGATGCCGTAGACCGTGCGCCCGTCCTCCACGTGCGGCAGGCCGGCGTTCGCCTGCACGATGACGGGCTTCGCCGTGACGGCGAGCATGCGCTTCGCGAGGCCGCGGAGCTCGGCGGGGCCGAGCGAGCAGTTGATGCCGAGGGCCTCGACCCCGAGGGCGTCGAGGGTGACGGCGGCGACCTCGGGCGAGGTGCCCAGGAAGGTCCGCCCGTCCTCCTCGAAGGTCATGGTCGCGACGATGGGGAGGTCCGTGTTCTCCCGGCAGGCGAGAACGGCGGCCTTGATCTCGGCGAGGTCGGTCATGGTCTCGATGATGAACAGGTCGGCCCCCGCCCGGGCGGCGGCGCGGGCCTGCTGGGCGAACAGCCCGTAGGCCTCCGCGAAGGAGAGGGTGCCCATGGGGCGCAGGAGGGCGCCGATGGGCCCGATGTCGGCGGCGACGTAGCGCGCCCCGGCGCGGCGCGCGCATCCCACGGCGGCGCGGAACACCTCCTCGACCTCCGCCTTCCCGCCCAGCTTGCGGGCGTTGGCGCCGAAGGTGTTGGTGGTGACGGCCTCGCTGCCGGCGGCGACGTAGGCGGCGTGCACCGCGGAGATCCCCTCGGGGTCCGTGAGGTTCAGCAGCTCGGGCAGCTCGCCGGCGGCCAGCCCCGCGGCCTGGAGCATGGTGCCCATGCCCCCGTCGAACAGCAGGCTCCGCCGCCCCTCGAGGACGGCGCGCAGGTCGGCGTCGGCGATGCGCAGGGAGTCGAGCGAGCGCGGGGCGTACGGCTCCCCGGAGGCGAGCGCGGCGGTGAGGGGGGCCGCGGAGTCGAGCGTGAAGTCCATGCGGGAGACCTTCCTAACGAGTTCGGTTCCAGATTGTAGCGCCCCCGCGGGGCGCCGCCGGGAGGGGAGGGGTCAGCCGTAGCAGACGGTCCCCCGTGCGCGGAAGGCGCAGCTGCCGCGCAGGCGGCATCCGCCGCACCCCGGGCGTTCGCCGGCGTCCGCGGGCTCGCCCTCGAACAGGCCGATGAGCGCGGTGACGCTCTTGGTGGGGAGGAGCAGGTGCGTGGGCGTGACGGTGAGGCCCAGCAGGCGCCCGGCGTTGAGGGCGGCCACGATGCCGTCCTGCGCCTCGATCGGGCAGTCGCCGTAGCCGCAGGAGAAGCGCCGGTTGCGCGCGAGGCCCGCCTCGGCGGCGGCGCGGCCCACCTCGGCGTCCATCCGGTCGACAGCCGCCTCGACGTAGGCCGAGCAGGCGGCGTCGAACAGCGCGGACTCCAGGGGGCTCTGGCCCGCCAGGGTGCGCAGGCGCCGCTCGCTCTCCATCCCCAGGGTGCAGGCGAGCACGGCGCAGCGCCGGGCTGCGCGCAGGTGCCGGAAGATGTCGCGCCCCGTGAGGCGCGCGGCGGTCCCGGCGAGGCGGATGCAGGGGAGGCCGCGGTCGTCCGCGCCGTCGGCGTCCAGGTCGAACACCTGCCAGACGCCGCGCGGCGCGATGTCGCGCTCGGTTTGCTCCGCGACCAGCTCGATGCGCCGGGCGAGATCGGGCTCGATCGTTTGGCCCGCGTAGCCCAGGTAGCGCAGCATCTCCGCACGGTCGATGCGGGGCCGCGCGCCCGCTTCCGGCCGATAGAGGACGGGGCTGCCGGTCTGCATCCCTCGCCTCCCTTCCCAATCCGGTCCGCGCCTCCCGGGAGGCGCCCGTGAACGCCGTCCGCCCCCGGGCGGCATGGGCCCTCGGGACGGGATCCGGCGGATCCGCGCGCCCCGGGACGCCGGGGCGCTGTGCCGCCGAGTCGCCTCAGCCGCGCAGCGCGCTCATGGCCGCCGCGGCGACGTCGGCGCGGTTCATGGTGTACACGTGCAGGCCGTCGACGCCGTGGGCGGCGAGGTCCTCCAGCTGGCGGCAGGCGTACTCGATGCCCGCCGCGCGCAGGCTCGCGGGGTCGTCCTCGTAGCGGGCGAGGATCTTGATCACCGGCGCGGGCAGCGACGCGGCGCAGGTGAACACCATGCGCGTGACCTGCTGCTTGCTCGTGAAGGGCATGATGCCCGCCGTGATGGGGACGGTGATGCCCGCCGCATCCGCCAGCTCGCGGAAGCGGTAGAAGCACTCGTTGTCGAAGAACAGCTGCGTGACGAGGAAGCTCGCGCCGGCATCCTGCTTCTGCTTGAGGTGCTTGACGGAGGTCACAAGGTCGTCGCAGGTGAGATGGCCCTCCGGGTAGGCCGCGCCGCCCACGCAGAAGCCCGCGTCGACGAGGGCGGGGACGAGGTCCTTGGCATAGGGGAAGGCGATGCCGTCCGCCTCGGCCTCGCTCATGCCGTCCGGCAGGTCCCCGCGCAGGGCGAGGACGTTCTCGATGCCGGCGGAGCGGAACTCGGCGATCTTCTCCCCGAGGGTCTCCGGTGTCAGCGAGATGCAGGTGAGATGGGCCACGGAGGTGAGGCCGAGCTCGTCGGAGATCATCTGCGCGATCTTCGCCGTCGCCGCCGAGTTGCCCGAGCCGCCCGCGGAGTAGGTGACGCTCACGAAGTCCGGTGCGAGCTCGGCGAACCCTCCGGCGACCTCGCGGGCGCGCTCGAGGGTGAGCTCGCCTTTGGGCGGGAACATCTCGAAGGAGACGGGCATGGTCCCGGCGGCGCGCGCGTTCTCGAAGATCTGGTCGACTCTCATCCGTTCCTCCTTGGGGTAGGGCGGGGCGCAGGCCCGCGGCGGCGCCCGTCGGCGCGGACGCGCCCGTCCGGGCCGCCGATGGGGTGCGGGGATTGTATCGCACCCGTGTTTCCGCCGTGCCGCCGAGAGGCCCCCGCCGCGGGGATTTAACATGCGGACGGCTCCCGGCGGGAGCATGAACCCGCAGGCAGGCGCCCCCAGCGCCGCCGTCCGCCCGGTGCACCCGGCAGTTTCCCGGGTTTTCCCCGACACGTTGCATCTTGGCAACCCACCGGTAATTTGTGCGAAACACGCCCCCCGTAATCTACAATGCGTTCGTTGAGGATATGCGCCGGCCGCACCGGTCGGCGCCCACGAAGGGAGCCCCTATGGCCGATACCGAGCTCACCAGCCGCTTCGGGACCATGGTGTTCTCGGAGGACGTGATGCGCAAGCGCCTTCCGAAGGACATCTACAAGCGCCTGTCCGCCACCATCGAGGACGGCGCGCCGCTCGACCTGGACGTGGCCAACGCCGTCGCCCACGCCATGAAGGAGTGGGCCATCGAGCTGGGCGCCACGCACTACGCGCACTGGTTCCAGCCGCTGTCCGGCATCACCTCCGAGAAGCACGACAGCTTCCTGGAGCCCAACCACGACGGCACCGCGATCACCAAGTTCACCGGCAAGGCCCTCATCCAAGGCGAGCCCGACGCCTCGAGCTTCCCCAACGGCGGCCTGCGCGCCACCTTCGAGGCGCGCGGCTACACCGCATGGGACCCCACGAGCCCGGCGTTCATCAAGGACGAGGTGCTGTGCATCCCCACGGCGTTCTGCGGCTACAACGGCGAGGCGCTCGACAAGAAGACCCCGCTGCTGCGCTCCATGAAGGTCCTCGACACCCAGGCCAAGCGCGTGCTGGCGCTGTTCGGCAAGACGCCGAAGCGCGTCGTTCCCAGCGTGGGCCTGGAGCAGGAGTACTTCCTCATCAAGAAGGACGCCTACCGCAAGCGTCGCGACCTCGTCATCTGCGGGCGCACGCTGTTCGGCGCCCCGCCGTGCAAGGGCCAGGAGCTCGAGGAGCACTACTTCGGCGCCATCCGCCCGAGCGTGTCCAAGTACATGAAGGAGCTCGACGACGAGCTGTGGGCGCTCGGCATCCCCGCCAAGACCAAGCACAACGAGGTCGCCCCCTGCCAGCACGAGCTCGCCCCCGTGTACACCGAGCTCAACGAGGGCATCGACAACAACATGCTCGTCATGGAGAAGATGAAGCTCGTCGCCTCGCGCTTCGACCTGACCTGCCTTCTGCACGAGAAGCCGTTCGAGGGCATCAACGGCTCGGGCAAGCACAACAACTGGTCGCTGTCCGCCGAGGACGAGAACCTGCTCGACCCGGGCGACACCCCGCTCGAGAACCTGCAGTTCGTGGTCTTCCTCACCGCGGTGATCGAGGCGGTCGACAAGTACCAGGACCTGCTGCGCATGTCCGTCGCGAGCTGCGGTAACGACCACCGCCTCGGCGCCAACGAGGCGCCCCCGGCGATCGTCTCCATCTTCCTGGGCGACCAGCTCACCGAGGTCGTGCAGAAGATCATGGACGGCAAGGCCTCCGTGCACGCGACGCACGGCGTGCTCGACCTCGGCGCCGACGTCCTGCCCAACCTCGAGCAGGACAACACCGACCGCAACCGCACCTCCCCGTTCGCCTTCACCGGCAACAAGTTCGAGTTCCGCGCCGTGGGTTCCGAGGCCAACCCGAGCGACGCCAACCTGGTGCTCGACACCGCCGTGGCCGAGTCCCTGAAGGAGTTCGCCGACGCGCTCGAGGGCACGCCCGAGGAGGACTTCGCCGCCGCAGCGCTCGAGTACTGCAAGAAGACCCTCAACGAGCACCGCCGCATCCTGTTCTCCGGCGACGGCTACTCCGACGAGTGGCAGAGGGAGGCCGAGCGCCGCGGCCTGTCCAACCTGCGCACCACCGCCGACGCCCTGCCCGCGATGGTCGCCGAGAAGAACCTCGCGCTGTGGACCGGCATGGGCGTGCTGACCGAGACCGAGGCGTTCAGCCGCTACGAGGTCAAGCTGGAGAAGTACGACAAGCTCATGAACATCGAGGCGACGACGATGATCCGCGAGGCGCGCCGCACCTACCGCCCGGCGATCACCGCCTACGCCACCAAGGTCGCCAAGGGCCTGGAGATCATCCGCGGTGCCGGCGCCGACGCCGCGATGACCTGCGAGCAGAACACCCTCAACAAGCTGTGCGCCGGCATCACCGAGATCAACGAGGCCATCAAGGCGCTCGACGCCCTGCACCAGAGGGCCGAGGGCCTGATCGACCCGCAGGAGCAGGCGAACTGCTACGCGCACGAGGTCGTCCCCGCGATGCAGCGCCTGCGCGACGCCGTGGACGCCATGGAGGAGATCGTGGCCGCCGACTACTGGCCGGTCCCGACCTACGACGACATCCTGTTCTACGTGTAGGACCGCTTCGCGCGAGCGCGTCGCACACGGATTCGACCGACGGGCCGCCTGCGGGCGGCCCGTTTCGCGTCCGCCCGCCTGCGAGGGGGCCGGGGTCACGGGCGGGCGTCCGGATCCCCGGCCCGCCCGGCTCCGCATCCGTGCGCCCCGCCGCCGTCGAACCCCCCGTCCGTGCGCGCCGTCTCGGGCGCCCGACCTGCCGATGCGGTATGCTCGTGGGGACCTGTTCCCTCATGAGAGGAGCTGCATGGCTGCACAAGACCTCGTACTCGGCGTGAACGACCGCGTCGAGCCGCTCAAGGCGGTGGGTTTGGCGTTCCTGCACGTCCTGGCGATGGACCTCTACGTCTGCCCCATCGTCCTCGCCTCGATGCTCGGCCTCGACACCGCGGGCACCAACCAGCTGATCCAGATCTGCTTCCTCACCGCCGGCCTGGCGACGCTGATCCAGACCGGCCTGGGCATCAAGCTGCCCGTCGTCCAGGGCGCGAGCTTCGTCGCGCTCTCCGCGCTCGCTACCATCGGGACCAACGGCGGGATGGCCATGATGGTCGGCAGCATCATCCCCGGCGCCCTCATCCTGATCCTGCTCGGCGTCACGCGCCTGTTCGCCAAGATCGTGCGCCGGTGCATCCCGCCCTACATCGGCGGCACCATCATCGTGATCGTCGGCCTGTCCCTCACGCCCACCGCGGCGGGCGGCATCTTCAGCGTCGACGGGGGGCTCGCCGCCAACCTCGCCCCCGGCCTCGCCTCGCTGGTCACCCTCGTCATCATGAACGTCGTCGCGTATCGGACCGGCTACCGCCACCACCTCGTGAGCGTCCTGTCCGTCCTGTGCTCGCTGGCCGTCGGCTGCGTGGCCGCCGCCGCGGTGGACGTGCTCGATCTCTCCGGCGTCGCCGCGGCCGCCTGGTTCGGCATGCCGATGCCCTTCCACTTCGGCGCCCCCGTGTTCGACATCCCCTCGATCGTCCTCATGACCTTCATCTACTTCATCGTGCTCATCGAGACCACCGGCGTGTGGTTCACCGTGGGCGACGTCACGGGCGAGGAGCTCACCGACGAGCGCCTGAACCGCGCGGTCATCGGCGAGGGCCTGGGCTGCCTGGTCGGCTCGGTCTTCGGCGGCACCCCGCTGACGGGCTACTCCACCAACGCGGGCATCATCTCCATCACCAAGGTCGCGAGCTGCACCGTCGTGATGGTCGCCGGCGTGATCCTCGTCGTCCTCGGCATGTGCCCCAAGCTCATGGCCGTCATCTCCTCGGTCCCCGAGGCCGCCATCTGCGGCGTCCTGCTCGTGGTCTGCCAGATCCTCGTGGTCAACGGCCTGCGCATCATCATCGGGTCCCAGCTCGACCAGAAGAAGATGATGGTCATCGGCCTGTCGCTCATCTTCACCCTGGCGAGCCTCGTTCTGTCCGCCGACGTCAAGGCAGCCTTCCCGGTCTTCCTGCAGTACCTGGTGAGCAGCGGCACCGCCGTGGGCGGCATCATCGCCGTCGCGCTCAACCTGCTGCTGCCCGACGACCCGGCGTCGTCCGGGTCCGCCGAGGAGCGCTAGGACCCGCCGTCCGCGCCCGGTCCGCCGCCGCTGCGCCGCGGGCCGGGCGCCCCTGTTTCCCGCCGCGCCCGCATCGCGCCGGCGCGGCGCCCGCCGAACGATTGGAGACACCATGTCGATCGCCTCGAGTTCACACGCGACCGTGCGGGCGGTGCTCGGCTCGCTGTTCCATACCCCCGAGTACGGCTCCTTCGAGCTGCTCGAGCGCGCGCTGCTCGAGCTCGACGACGCGGGCTTCATCGAGCGCGTGACCCTGCCGGGGGATGCCGGCTACGACGAGCGCGTCGCCGCGGCGCGCGCGGCGGACGAGCTCGACCCCGGCTCCCTGCTCGAGCTCACCGACGGGCGCTACGGCCTGCCCGGGTTCGTCGACCTCCACGTGCACGCGCCGCAGTGGCCCCAGGCCGGGGTGGCGCTCGATGAGCCGCTGGACGTCTGGCTCGACCAGCGCACCTTTCCGTTGGAGGCGCGGTTCTCCGACCCCTTCTTCGCCCATGGGGTGAGCCTGGACCTGGCGGAGACCTTCCTGTCGCGCGGCACCACCACGGCGCTGTACTTCGGCAGTGCGCATCTGGAGGGCAGCTGGGAGCTCGCCCGCGCCTGCACCGAGGCCGGTCAGCGCGCGGTCGTGGGCAAGGTGGTCATGGACGACCCGGCGGCCAACCACGATTTCTACCGCGACGCCTCGCCCGAGCAGGCGCTGGCCGACACCGAGGAGTTCCTCGGGCGCGTGGCGGGGCTCGACCGCGAGCTGCGCGCGGGCGACCCGCGCTTCGCGGGCGTGTACGCCGCGGTGACCCCGCGCTTCATCCCGAGCTGCACCGACGAGGTGCTCTCCGGCCTCGGGAAGATGGCCGCCGAGCACGGCGCCTACATCCAGTCCCATTGCAACGAGGGGGAGTGGGAGCACGGTGTGGCGCCGGAGCGCTACGGTGTGAGCGACGCCCGCGCGCTCGCGGACTTCGGCCTGCTCGGCCCGCGCTCGGTGATGGCTCACTGCACGTATATGGACGAGGCGGACACCGAGTTGTTCCGCGAGACGGGGACCGCCGTCGCGCATTGCCCGATCTCCAACGCATACTTCGCCAACAGCGCGTGCCCCGTGAGGCGCATGCGCGAGCACGGGGTGAAGATCGGCCTGGGCACCGATGTCTCGGGCGGGTTCTCGCCGAGCCTGTACGACAACATCCGCCAGGCGGTCATGGCGTCGCGCATGCTCGAGGACGGCGTCGACGCGCTCGTCCCCATCGAGCGCCGCGGGGCCGGGCGCCCCTCGCGCATCTCGGTCGCCGAGGCGCTGTACCTCGCCACCAAGGGCGGCGCGGAGGCCCTGTCGCTGCCGGTCGGGTCGTTCGAGGTCGGGCGCGCCTTCGACATGCAGGTGGTCGATGTGCGCCGGCCCTACGCCGACCTCACCGGGTTCGACGTGTTCACCGAGCCGGGCGATGTGCTCGCGCGGATCCTCTACCTCGCCACGCCCGACAACATCCGCCAGGTGTGGGTCCAGGGCAGGCAGGTCATCGACCGCGGCTGACGCGCGGCGCCGCGGCAGAAGAAAGCCCGGCTC
>NZ_JAQECM010000061.1:0-310 GCF_027669965.1 Candidatus Collinsella stercoripullorum
GCGTCCGGGACGGCGCGCGACGGGGGCGCCCTCGTCCGGGCGCGCGGGCTCGCCGTCGGCCACGGCGGGACGGCGGCGCTCGAGGACGTCTCGTTCTCGGTCGGCCCCGGCGAGGCGCTCTGCCTCATGGGGCCCTCCGGCGCGGGCAAGACCACCTTGCTGCGCACCGTCGCCGGCGCGCTCGCCCCCCTGTCCGGCGAGCTGTCGGTGCACGGGCGCCCCGCCATGCTGTTCCAGGACACGCGCCTGGTGGACGACCTCACCGCCGTCGAGAACGTCGCGCTGTTCGCGGGGGCGGAATCCGGCGTCC
>NZ_JAQECM010000061.1:353-13529 GCF_027669965.1 Candidatus Collinsella stercoripullorum
CCCCGTGCGCGACCTGTCCGGCGGGCAGCGCCGCCGCGTCGAGCTCGCGCGCACGGTCTGCGCCCCCTCCGCCGTCGTCCTGCTCGACGAGCCCTTCACCGGGCTGGACGACGCCACGCGGCGCGAGGCCGCGGCCTTCGTCGTGCGCCATCTGGACGGGCGCGCCCTCATCGCCTCCACCCACGACCGCGAGGACGTCGCGGCGCTCGGGGCGCGCGTGCTCGCCGTCCGCTGAGACGCCGCTCGGGCGGCCGGGTCCCGCCCGCGGCCCGCGGGACGGCGCCCCGGCCCCGCCGTCTCACCCCTGCTTTGCATCGAACATCTGTTCCCTTCTGTGGTATACTGCCCCTACGTGAGAGGTGCGGGCCGAAGGGACCCGCCCCGGGCGGCGGGCGGCATCGCCTCCGCGCCGGGGCGGCGGGTCCGTGCCGAGACGAGCTCGGGGAAGGAGGGCCCTTGGGAACGTTCGACCGCTACGCCCCGTTCATCCAGGACTTCATCTACAGCCACGATTGGGAGAGTCTGCGCTCCATCCAGGTAGCCGCGGCGCACGCCATCTTCGATACGGATGAGAACGTCCTTCTGACCGCGCAGACGGCCTCGGGCAAGACCGAGGCGGCCTTCTTCCCCATCCTCACGCAGTTCTGGGAGGATCCCCCGGCCAGCGTCGGCGCCCTCTACATCGGCCCGCTCAAGGCCCTCATCAACGACCAGTTCCACCGCCTGGACGACCTGTGCGACGAGGCGGGCATTCCCGTCTGGCACTGGCACGGGGACGTGGCGGCCTCCCATAAGCACCGCCTGCTGAAGCAGCCCTCGGGCATCCTGCAGATCACCCCCGAGTCGCTCGAGGCCCTGCTGCTGCACCGGCACTCCGCCGTCGGGCGCCTGTTCGGCGACCTGCGCTACGTCGTCATCGACGAGGTCCACTCCCTGCTGCGCGGGGACCGCGGCGGGCAGACCCTCTGCCTGATCGAGCGCCTCTCGCGCATGGCGGGCGTCAACCCCCGCCGCATCGGGCTGTCCGCCACGATCGGGGACCCCGAGCGCACGGGCGCGTTCCTCTCCTCCGGCACGGGGCGCGGCTGCATCATCCCGCGCTTCGAGGAGCCGCGGCGCACCTGGCGCCTGTCCATGGAGCATTTCTACATCACCGGGCCCCAGGCGACGCAGCGCGCCGCGGAGGCGGGTGCCGCGGTGCCCGCCGAGGTCGTGAGCTGCGAGCGGCTGGGGGCGGGCGGCGAGAAGGCGGTCCCCGACCTGGAGGACCTGCTCGACCGGGCGCAGGGCGCCGAGACGCCGGCCCAGCTGGCGCCCGCGCGGGGAGCCGGCGGCGCGGCGGGGGCCGGCGCCGGGGGACAAGGGGCGGACGGGGGGCGGACGGACCCCGAGGTGTCCGTCCCCGAGGTCTCCGAGACCGAGCTCATGGCCCCGACCGACACCGCGCCGGCCGACGCCGACCCGGGGCTCGCCTACATCTTCGAGCACACCCGCGGGCGCAAGTGCCTCGTGTTCGTCAACTCCCGCGAGGAGGCCGAGGCGGTCTGCACCGTGCTGCGCCAGTACTGCGAGGCGCGGCGCGAGCCCGACCGCTTCCTCATCCACCACGGCAACCTGTCCGCCTCCTTCCGCCAGACCGCCGAGGAGCTGATGCGCGACGAGGAGGTGGCGCTCACGACCGTGACGACCGCGACGCTCGAGCTGGGCATCGACATCGGCAGGCTCGAGCGCGCCTTCCAGATCGACGCCCCCTTCACCGTCTCGTCGTTCCTGCAGCGCATGGGCCGCACCGGCAGGCGCGACCTCCCTCCCGAGATGCACTTCGTGATGCGCGAGGAGCAGCCCGAGCCGCGCTCGATGCTCCCGGAGACCATACCGTGGAAGCTGCTGCAGGGCATCGCGCTCGTGCAGCTGTACCGCGAGGACAAGTGGGTCGAGCCGCCCCAGCTCGACCGGCTCCCCTACAGCCTGCTCTACCACCAGGTGATGGCGACCCTCGCCAGCTGCGGCGAGCTCACCCCCGCCGAACTCGCCGGACGGGTGCTCACCCTGTCCTACTTCCACCGGGTCACCGCCGACGACCTGCGCGTCCTTCTGCGCCATCTGATCGAGACGGACCATGTCGAGCTCACCGAGGGCGGCGGCCTCATCGTGGGGCTCGCCGGGGAGCGCATCACGAACTCCTTCAAGTTCTACGCCGTGTTCCAGGAGAACGAGGAGTTCACGGTGCGCTGCGAGTCCTCCGAGCTCGGCACGATCGTGAACCCGCCACCCGCCGGGGAGCGCATCGCCATCGCGGGCCACTGCTGGATCGTGGAGGAGGTGGACTGGAAGCGCCACCTGGTCTACTGCACGCAGGTGAAGGGGCGCGTGCCCGCGTACTTCGGCGACTGCGCGGGCGATATCGACACGCACGTCCTCGACCGCATGCGCCGGGTCCTCACCGAGAGCTGCGGATACCCCTACCTCATGGCGAACGCGCGGGCCCGCTTGGCGCAGGCGCGCCATGTCGCCGCCAACGCGCATCTGACGGACCGCCCGCTCATCAACCTGGGAGGCGACACCTGGGCGCTGCTGCCGTGGCTGGGCAGCTACGCCTTCCTCGCCCTCGAGCGACTGCTCAAGATCAGGTGCGCCGGCGAGCTGGGCCTGAAGGGGCTCGACCCGTCCCGCCCCTACTTCATGCAGTTCCGCATGAAGGCGGATGAGGCGACCTTCTACCGGGTGGTCGCCGAGCAGGCACGGGCGGACTTCGACCCCATGGAGCTGGTCTACCCCGGAGAGGTACCCTACTTCGACAAGTACGACGAGCTGCTGCCCGCCGAGCTCGTGCGCAAGGGCTTCGCCGAGGGGGTCCTCGACATCGAGGGCATGCGCGAGCGCGTGGCGGAGTGGGAGCGCGCCTTCGCCTAGCTGTCGCCCCTACAGGGTGCCCGTGAGGACGCACGCCTCCGGGTCGTACCCCTCGCCCAGGATCTGGGAGGCGAGGTCGCGGCAGTAGGCGGCGGTGAAGTCGCCGCAGCCCTCCGCGTTGCGCACGTAGTTGCGCGCGGCGAGCTCCTCGGTGTAGTCGGACAGGCGGTAGACGCTCATGTCGGTCCCCAGGGCGCGGTGCGTCACCAGCGGCGTGAGGGAGTACCCCGTCACGCGCGCGCCCTCGGGGCCCTTCTCGAAGGTGAGCTTCGCCATGCCGCCGACCATCCGCGGCTTCTCGATCTGGCTCGACACGAAGTTCCCGAGGGACCAGAACACCGGCACGCGGCGGCCGTCGGGACCCTCCAGCAGCTCGACCGGCTGCAGGACATGGGGATGGGTGCCGATGATGGCGTCGACGCCCGCGTCCACGAAGTCGGACGCCCAGCGCGGCTGGGCGTCATCCGGCCGGTAGACGTACTCCGTCCCCCAGTGCGGGCAGGCGACCACGATGTCGGCCCCCGCCTCCCGGGCGCGCGCGACATCGGCCGCGATGTCCGCGTCGCGCAGGATGTTCAGGCACCAGCGCTTGTCGGCCGGCGGGCTGAGCAGGTTGGTGATCTCGGTGTAGGAGACGATCGCGACCTTGATGCCGTTGCGCTCGACGATCTTGGGCTCGAGCGCCTCCTCCTCGGTCGCGGCGATACCGGGCACGACCACCTCGGGGTGCGTGCCGTGCCAGTAGTCGAGCGCCCAGCAGATGCCGTCGAACCCATGGTCGAGCGCGTGGTTGGTCGCCGACACCGCGACGTCCACCCCCGCCTTCACCTCGGCGTCGCCCAGCTCCTGGGGGCTGTTGAAATACGGGAAGTCCTCGAGCCCGTGCTCGGTGCCGCCCAGGATCGTCTCCTGGTTCACCATGGAGATGTCCGCGCCCGAGAACTCGTCGGCGAGGTTCGCGAAGAAGTGGTCGTAGTTGTACGTCCCGTCCGGACGCGCCCCGCTCTTCCAGACGCTCGTGTGGATGAGCATGTCGCCCACCATCATGAGGGTGGCGCTCGTGGATGCGGGCTCGCTGTCGAACACCGTCGCGAGCTGGAAGCGCGGCGCCTCGGCCTCCCCGGAGGGTCCGGCGCCGGGGAGCAGCGAGCAGCCGGCGAGCAGGGGCGCCGCGGTCGCGGCCGCCAAGGATGCGACGAGGCCGCGGCGCGTCACGCCCCGGATCCCCCGACCCGCCTCATCGCGCGCATCGCGCCCGCCTGTGCGCATCATCTCAACCCCCGTCATCCGGTTCCCACGCCCCCATCATAGCAGGAAGGGGCCCGCATCCGGACAGGGGCCCGCCCGCGGGCGCGGCCCTCAACGGATCACATCGCCTAGGAACCCCTCGTCGAAGGGGACGGCGCCTGCGAGGGGGTAGTCGGCGTCCGACGCCGCGACCAGGTAGTTGTCCTCGCCCCCGTATTCCTCGTCGCTCACCGGCACCACCTTGACGTAGGCGAACACCTCGGTGAGCGTGGCCACCGAATCGCGCAGGAAGCCCAGGTCGCGTCCGTCGTCACGCGATACGACGTTCGCGAGGTAGACCCCGCCCGGGGCGAGCCGCGCATGGGCGGAGCGGACGGCGTCGAGGGCCGCGAGCGCGCGGACCGGCTCGGCGCCCGAGAAGGCGTCGCTCACGATCGCATCGTACGGCTCCCCCGTCTCCCCGAGCACCGCGAGCCCGTCGGCGCAGCGCACGCGCAGGCGCCCCTCCGCCAGCTCCTCTGCCTCGTCGAGGAAGAACCAGCGCCGCGCCGCGCCGATCACCGCCGGGTCGATCTCGACGACCTCCACCTCGACCTCGGGATGGCGCGCCACGGCGTGCTTGGGCCAGGCGAAGCCGCCCCCGCCGATGGCGAGCACCCGGCGCAGCCCGTGGCCGAACCGGTCGCGCATCTCGCCCTCCGCGTCGAAGGCGGCGTCGAAGGCGCGCTGGTAGGCGAAGACCGGGTCGAAGCGGCGCCCGTCCAGGTAGGTGGCGGACTGCCACACCCCTCCCAGCGAGAGGACGCGGATGCGCGAGCCGTCGGCGGCGCGGCGCGTCCTGACGAGGGCGAGGCCGGCGCCGGTCCGCACCGGATGCGGCATGAAGCGCAGCCACGCCCACGAGATCGCGACGGCGGCCGCGACGATGACGGTCAGGGCGACCCCGGCGGGTCCGGAGACTCCGGCGAGCTGGAAGGCGAGCGCCACCACGAGGATGAGGACGGTGCCGGTCACCTGCTCGAGGACCTCGCGCGGCGAGCGGCCGAACGGCGGGCTGACGGGAGCGTCGACGATGCGCTCGTCGGACGCCGCATGGGGGACGGGTCCGGCGACGGGCCTTCTCCGAAGGATCATCTAGAGCCTCCTTTGCTGGTACAGCCCGTGGTCCGTGAACCCGAGCTGTCTGTAGTATTCCCGCGTCCCGACGGCGCTGATCACGTTGATGCGGTCGTAGCCGGCATCCCGCGCGAGCTCGCACGCCCGCTCGACGAGCGCCCGTCCGAGCCCCAGGTGCTGCGCCGCCCGGCCCTCCGCGCCGACGCGCGTTGCCATGCCGTAGACGTGCACCTCGCGGATCATCGCCTCGCCCGGCGCGACGGGGAGCTCCGCCGCATGGCGGGCGACGAGAGCGGGGTCGGGCAGCGACAGCCTGAGGAAGCCAGCGATGCGCCCCTCGGGGTCCACCCACTGCAGGAAGCGCTCGGAGGTCCCCTCGGTCTCGTAGGGGACGACGTCGAGGGAGAGCGCGCCGACGTCGACCCCGGATGTCCCGACCTCGCGGAAGCGGATCTCGCGCACCTCGCGGCGGGCGCCGTCGGGGCCGGGGCGCCGCAGCCGCTCCTCGACCATCTGACGCAGGTTGGTCTTGCGGTTCCCCGCCAGGATGTCGCCGGCGGAGAAGTCGCGGATCATGCGCGAGATGCGGCAGTACGCGGGCGTGGCGAGGACGTCGTCGACGAGCACGCTCATGAGCTCGTCGGCCGTGTAGGGTGCCCAGCTGCCGTCGGCGTAGCGCTCCGTGAGGCGCGCGCTGGCGATGAGCGCGCAGGGGTAGAGCTTCACCTCGTCCGGCAGGAAACCCGGGTCGCCGACGAGGCGCGCGAAATCGCGCCGGTCGCCGTCGGGCGTCGCGCCGAGCAGGTTCACCATGGCGTGCGCGTGGACCTTGAACCCGAAGAGGCGCAGCCACGAGAAGGCCTCCCGGATGCGCCCGACCGAGATGCCGCGGTCGTTGAGGTCCAGGATGCGCTGGCAGGTGCTCTGGACGCCCATCTGCACCTTCGTCGCGCCCATGCGGCGGATGAGGGCGAGCGATGCGGGCGAGACGGCGTCGGGGCGCGTCTCGATCACGAGGCCGACCACGCGGTGCGCCGCGGTCTCGTTGGCTCGCTGCGCGCGCTCGAGGTCGGCCATGTCCGCGACCTGCCAGCGCGCCGCCGCGCACCATGCGGGGCTGGCGCCGTACAGCTCGCGCACCGCGCCGTTGTAGGTCAGCGCGCCGTCGTCAACCGCGCGCTGGAACCGGGCGGCGCCGCGCGCGCCCTCCCCGGGGTCGCCCGCGCCCTCCGACGCGTCCCGAGAGGTCCGCGGGTCCACGGCGATACCGCAGGCGCGGTAGCGGGCGCGGCGCTCGACCACGCCCGGCGGGAGGTCGTCCTCGCTCGCCAGGACCGCGCCCGCGTCCTGACCCGGCGCGGCGAGGGCGGGGTTCGCCGCGACGCCCGCGCGGGCGTCGTCGTTCAGGGCGCGGAACAGCTCCGTGACGAACCACGTCTGGTAGGGGGCCGGGTAGTCGCTCCATGTGCCTCCCAGCACGATGAGCTCGATCTTGTCCGTGGCGTGGCCCATCTGGGAGAGCGCCGTCAGGCGCGCGGAGACCTGCAGGTACGGGTCGAAGGCGTTGAGCTCGGCGCGGGCACAGGCGGGCTCGTCGGCGAGGTAGCTCTTGGGCATGCGGACGTCGCTCGGGCAATAGAGGCAGTCGCTGCCGCACGGCCAGGGCTTGGTGATGACGGTGATCGTCGCGACGCCCGACGCCGACCGGCGCGGTTTCATGCGCAGGACGGCGAGCAGCCGCTCCTCGAGCTCCGGCGTCACGCCCCAGGAGGCCCAGCGCTCGGGCTCCTCGCTCCTGACGCGCTGGCAGTAGGGCAGCAGGCGGCGCTTCGCGAAGGCGCGCTTGTCCGCGCCCGTCCGGCGCGCCCGGGCGTTCACCAGCTTGACGAGGGCCGCGTCGTCCACGTTCTCTCCGCGCCGCAGGGCGTCGAGTATGTCCAAGATGATGTCTTCCATGGCCGCATTGTACTATGCGGGAACGGGCCGTCCCCGCGCCGGGGCTACAATGGGGCGAAGGCCGGAAGACGCGGCCGCGCACACCGATCGGGAACGGAGGCCGCCATGGACGAGGCGCTCGCGCGCACGCTGATCGAGCTCGATTGCGCGTTCTACCGCGCGCACGCGGCGTCGTTCTCCGCCACGAGGCAGGCGCCGTGGCCGGGTTGGCAGCGCGTGGCGGACCTCGCCGGGAACGCGCTCGCGCCGGGAAGCTCGCCCGCCGTGCTCGACCTCGCCTGCGGCAACCTGCGCTTCGAGCGGTTCCTCTCCGAGCGCGCCCGCGGGTGCGCGCCCGTCTTCTTCGCCGTCGACTCCTGCCCCGAGCTCGCGACCGCCGCAGACGGGCTCGATGTGCGCTACCGTCGCTCCGACGTCCTCACCGAGCTGCTCGCCGGGCGCGACCCGCTCGCCGGCGTCCCTTCGTGCGACCTCGTCGCCTGCTTCGGCTTCATGCATCACGTCCCCGGCATCGACCTGAGGCTCGGCCTCGCCCGCGCCCTCGCGCGCCGCCTCGCCCCGGGCGGGCTCCTCGCCTGCTCCTTCTGGCGCTTCATGGACGACCCGCGCCTGGCGGCGAAGGCGGGGGCCGCCGATGCGCGCGCCGCCGACCTGCTCGGCGCCCGCGCCGCGCGGCTGGAGGCCGGCGACCACTTCCTCGGCTGGCAGGACGACGCCTCCGCCCTGCGGTACTGCCATCATGCGGGAGAATCGGAGATCGACCGCATCTCCGCCGAGCTCGGCCGCCTCGGCGTGGACGAGATAGACCGCTTCTGCGCAGACGGGCGGACGGGTCGGCTCAACCGGTACCTCGTCTGCCGGAGGCGCTGAGCGCCGGGCGCCGCGCACGCGCACGTGCCGTCCACGGCCGCTTGCCGGCGCATGCCCTCGACGGTGCCGGCATCCCCGCTGAGCTGTGCGGGGATGCCGGGTCCCGCGACCCCGTGCCCGAGCTGTGCTGATATGCCGCGCTTCCCCGCGCCGCATCGAAGGGGGCGCCCGCCTTCGCTACAATGCTGCGCTGCCATCCACGACACCGCTCGCCCTGCGCATGGAGGGACCTCATGGGCATCACGCATATCCGCCTCCCGAAGAACTTCGACCTCGACGAGCGCCTCGAGCGCTACGCCGGCGCCATCGAACGCGACGCCGGCGCCTATAAGGGGCGCTGGGCGGAGGCCTGCTGCCCGCTCGCCGTCGACGGGGGTGGCGCCCTGAGGCGGTACGGCTCCGTGCACCTCGACCTCGGCTGCGGCAAGGGCGCCTTCGTCGTCGCGTGCGCCGAACGGGACCCGGAGGGGCTGTACATCGGGATGGACGCCGAACCCGTCTGCATAGCCTACGCCGCCCAGACCGTGGCCGAGCGGGACCTGCCCAACGCCGTCATCGTGCCGCTCGGCGCCGACGCGCTGGCGCGGGTCTTCGCCGAGGGCGAGCTCGCGGGCATCACGCTCAACTTCCCCACCCCGCACCCCAAGCGGCACCACGCGCGCAAGCGGCTCGTCCACGTCGACCGCCTACTGGCCTACCGCCCGCTGCTGGCGCCGGGCGCGACGGTCACGCTGCGCACCGACAGCCAGCCGCTGTGGGAGTACGCCAAGGGGCAGTTCGACGCCGCGGGGTACCGTGCGCTGTGGACATCGGCCGACGTGGGCCGCGAGCACCCCGGCTTCCCGGAGACCGAATACGAGCGCCGCCTGACCGCACGCGGGGCGGCGGTGTACGGCATCTGCGCCGCGCTCGCACCGGCGCCCTCGCCCGATCGGGTCCAGGCGGGGCGCGACGCCGAGCAGAGCCTCATGGCCTACCTCCCCGACGACCTGTTCTCCCTGGATTACGTGCCGCTCGGCATGGAGGCCGCCGTCGAGAACTTCCGCAACCGCGAGCGCAAGGGCAAGGCGCGCATCCCTGGCGCGGCGGGCTGACTCCGAACCGGTCGGGAACCTGGCTCAGCGGACTGACGCCGAATCGGTCGGGAACCCGGCATGGCGGGCTTGCGGATGGCCGGCACCTGGCCGGCCGGTGCCGCAGAGGACGCCCACCGCCGATCGGATAGCCCCGAAACCCGTAAGGCGCGCTTTGCGCCGCGCATCGCGCCCTGTGGCACACTCGCCCCATGAGCGTTACCGTGTACAGCCATCTCAGCGCCCTGCGCGCACTCCGCAGCTCGCGCACCTGGCGCGGCGAGGTCCCCTGGCGCGCCTGCACCTCGGATGAGCAGGAACACGTCCTCGCCCGCTCGGACTGCCGCAGCAGCGCGACCGACCTCGAGGAGCTTAGGTCACTCGGAATCGCCGCCGACGCCGACCCCGAGTCGGGCGCGCCCCGCGAGCCGCTCGACATCCTCGTCGGGAACGCCGGCTCGCGCGTGCCCCGGATCGGCGTGCGGCCCCATCTGATTTCCAGGCTCCCTCCAGACGGATCGCTGCTCCGCGTATCGCAGGGCGTGTACGTCTGCCGACCCGAGCTGTGCCTGATCCAGCTCGCCGCCACCATCAAGCGCGAGGAGCTGGTCGCAATCGCCTTCGAGCTGCTGGGGCTCTACACGCTGCCACCCGACGGCGACGGGGACTTCAACCCCTGCGAGCCAGCCATGACGCTCGACTCGTTGAAGGATTACCTCGACAGGGCGGGCAGGTTGCAGGGCTCGCGAACCGTCCGAGAAGCGCTCCCCTACCTGCTCGGGCGCTCCCGGTCGCCCCGGGAGACCGCGACGGTCGCCCTGCTCACGCAACCGATCGTCCGCGGGGGCTACGGGCTCGACCTCCCGCTGCTCAACCATACCGTCCAGCTTGACAGCTACGCCCGCGAGCAAGGCGGTCCCCCTGAATACGAATGCGACGCGTACTTCATCAAGGCGCGCGTCGACCTCGAGTACGACAGCGCCCACCACAACGACGAGGAACAGCGCCGGCGCGACACCGCGCGCGACGTCGCCTTCGCCCGTATGGGCATCCTCGTGCTGCGCGTCTCGGCGGCGCAGCTCAACGACCCCGGAAGACTCGAATCCGTTGCACGGATCATCGCCCGAAGGAGTGGCGGCAGGCTGAGGATCCGTTCGTCCGTCTTCGCCCTGCGGCAGGCCCTTCTGCATAGCGCGTTGATAAAACAGCAGGATGCAGAGGATGAACCTGCATCGGATTCCGACTCCGATGAGGAGACGCCGGAGCAGGGTGGTCAATTTCAGCACGAATTGTGAATTACCACCACTTGAGCATCATCTTCGTAGTGCGATGAAGGGGTTTCCCACCCAACATCTTGTATCGGCCCTTCGATGCACGGGAGATCCCGATGCGAAGACAGGCCCGCGCCGGTATGCAGGTTCGCAATTCGCACTGAAATTGACCACCCCCCCCGCTTCGCTGCGGCAGGTACGGAAGGATCGGCCCGAGATACAGGCGGAGGCCCGCCGCCCCGCGCAGGGACGGCGGGCATCGGAGTTCGCTGGCTGGACGAGCGGCGCCGTGTCGAGGCCGCGCAGGGACGGCGGCCGCCGCTTGGTCCATAATGGGATGCGACCGGCGCATCCGCACCAGCGCGCATCATCGGGAGAAGGGCAGCACGTGGCAGACAGCACCGACATCGCATCCTCGAGCGCGAGCTCGTTCTCCGCAGGGACCGGGGCCCTGGCGGCGGGCTCGCTCGGGTCGCTCGCCCCCTGCTGGTGGGAGCCCGAAGACGGCAGCGCGCCCGAGCCGTGGCTCACGCCCGACCAGGCCTTCGAGCGCTTCTTCGAGTGGGCTGCCGACCAGGGCATCGAGCTGTGGCCGCACCAGGAGGAGGCCCTCATGGACCTCGCCGCGGGCGACCACGTGATCTTGGGCACGCCGACCGGCTCGGGCAAGTCGCTCGTCGCGCTCGGCATGCTGTACATGGCCATCGCCCAGGGCAAGCGGGCCTACTACACCGCGCCCATCAAGGCCCTCGTCTCCGAGAAGTTCTTCGACCTGGTCGAGGTGCTCGGCCGCGACAACGTGGGCATGATCACCGGCGATACGCATATCAACACGGCCGCCCCCGTCATCTGCTGCACCGCCGAGATCCTCGCCAACCAGGCGCTGCGAGAGGGCGAGGACTCCGACGTGGGCAGCGTGGCGATGGACGAGTTCCATTACTTTGCCGACCCCGATCGCGGCTGGGCCTGGCAGGTCCCCCTGCTCACGTTGCCGCACGCGCAGTTCATGCTCATGAGCGCCACCCTCGGCGACGTCACGCAGATCGCGCAGGCCCTGTGCGATCGCACGGGCGCCGAGGTCGATGTCGTCGCCGATGCGCCGCGCCCGGTACCCTTGTCCTACGAATACGTCGACACGGCGCTCGAGGGCACCGTCGAGCTCGCGCTGCGCCGCGGCGAGGCCCCGCTCTACATCGTCCATTTCTCGCAGGATGCCGCCCTGTCCACCGCGAGCTCGCTGGCGAACTTCGGCGTCGCGAGCAAGGAGCAGCGCGAGGCCATCAAAGAGGCCGCCAAGGGCACCCGCTTCACCACCGCTTTCGGCAAGATCTTAAAGCGCTTGCTCTCGTGCGGCGTGGGCGTGCACCACGCCGGCATGCTGCCGCGCTACCGGCTGCTCGTGGAGAAGCTCGCGCAGCAGGGGCTGCTGCCCGTCATCTGCGGGACCGACACGCTCGGCGTCGGCATCAACGTCCCCATCCACACCGTCGTGCTCACCGCGCTCACCAAGTTCGACGGGCACCGCATGCGCCGCCTGCGCGCCCGCGAGTTCCATCAGATCGCGGGGCGCGCGGGACGGGCCGGCTTCGACACGGAGGGCTGCGTCATCGCCGAGGCGCCGGAGCACGACATCGAGAACGCCAAGCTCATGGCCAAGGCCGGGGACGACCCCAAGAAGATGCGGAAGATCAAGAAGAAGAAGCCGCCCGAGGGCTTCGTGACCTGGAACGAGGGCACGTTCGACCGCCTCATCGAGGCGGCGCCCGAGACGCTGAAGCCCCGCCTGCGCATCACGCACTCCATGGTGCTCGCCCAGGTCGAACAGGGCGGGGACGCCCGCGCTTACGTGGACGAGCTGATCGGCAGGTCGCTGCAGACGCCCGAGGAGAAGCTCGCGCTGTCGGCCCGCGCCGACGAGATCTTCGCCACCCTCATCGACAGCGGCGTCGTGGTGCGCGATGAGCTCGCGGACGGGACGCCCGACTACACCCTCACCGTCGACCTGCCCGACGACTTCGCGCTCGACCAGCCGCTTTCCCCCTTCCTGCTGGCCGCGCTCGAGCTGCTCGACCCCGAGAGCGAGACCTACACCATGGACCTCATCTCGATGGTCGAGGCGACGCTCGAGGACCCCAAGCAGGTCCTGCGCGCCCAGGAGCGCGCGGCGCGCGACCGCGCGATGGCCGAGATGAAGGCGGACGGCGTGGAGTACGAGGAGCGCCTTGAGCGCATCGCGGACGTCACCTACCCCAAGCCTTTGGAGGACGAGCTCGACGCCGCCTTCTCCGCGTACTGCGAGAAGGTGCCGTGGGCCAACGACTACGCGCTCTCCCCCAAATCGGTGCTGCGCGACATGCTGGAGAGCGCGTCGGACTTCAAGGGCTACGTCCAGAAGCTCGGCATCGCGCGGTCCGAGGGCATCCTGCTGCGCTACCTCGCCGAGGCGTTCCGCTCCCTGGACCGCACCGTGCCGCTCGAGAAGCGCGACGACCGGCTGCGCGACATCATCTCCTGGCTCGGGTTCATGGTGCGCTCGGTCGACTCGAGCCTCGTGGACGAATGGGAGGCGGCCGGGGACCCCGCGGCGCTCGACGCCGCGCCGCCGGTCGCCGCGGACGCCGTGGTGGCGGACCGCCGCGGCTGCACGCTGCTCGTGCGCAACGCCCTCATCCGCCGCGTGAGCCTCGCCGCCGCGGACGACGCCGCCGCGCTCGGCGAGCTCGACGCGG
>NZ_JAQECM010000062.1:0-7640 GCF_027669965.1 Candidatus Collinsella stercoripullorum
TGTCGGGGGCGGGGCGCCGACCGGTGGCGGACGGCGCCCCGAAGACCCCGGCGGCGCACGGCATCGCGGGTATACACAAGCGCAAGACGACGGAAAGGCGGCCCCGCATGTTCTACCCCTTCAAGGACGACCAGGGTAGGCCCAAGACGCTTCCCGAGGTGTCCTACGCCGACCTCGACCAGCTGCGCGACCTCGAGGAGGGCTACGCCCTGGAGTTCAAGCGCAGCTTCTCCCCCACCGTGCAGAAGAAGGTCCCCAAGATCGTCGCGTCGTTCGCCAACTCGGCAGGGGGCTGGCTCGTGATCGGGATCGCCGACGACGACCGCTCCGTCTGCCCCGTCCCGCGGCTTGCGGCGGACTACAGCCAGATCATCGGGGAGCTGTGCCGCCGCCACATCACCCCCGCCCCCCGCATCGACGTCCGCTTCATCGCGGACCCCGCCGACCCCGCGGTCGGCGTCGTGGTCGTGCAGGTGCTCGAGGGCGACTTCCCTCCCTACATCTCCGACGGCGTCGTCCACGTCCGCGAGGGCTCGACCTCCGGTCCCGCCGCGAGCACCGCCCTCGTGGACCTCTACGGGAAGGCGACGCGCCGGCGGGCCGAGGTGACGGCGTTCTGCCGCCGCACCGTGTTCGTCGCCGCGCGCGAGACGCCGCTGTTCAACCTCTACATGTTCCGGATGGGACGCCGCGCGGCGGACGCGCCCTCGCGCGACGAGCTGAACGCCCATGCGGAGGCGATGCGGGGCAGCTTCGCGCGGCAGGGCCTCGCCTGCCGCGTCCACCATGCGCACGACTCCCTCATCTTCAGCATCCCCACCCGCGACACGCCGCGCACGCCGCACTCCTCCATCGAGCTGTTCGGGGACGAGTCCCTGAAGCTCACGGTCCCCGCCGTGCTGCTCGCCGGCGAGGAGCGCAAGCGCGCGGCCGAGCGGCTGTTCGGCGCCGAGGCCGCGCGCCAGCCCGAGGACGACCTGCACATCCTGAGCGCGGAGGACACCCTCGCACGGGTCACGCGCATGGCCGCGGTCCTCGACCGCTACGTGCGCGAGCGCGGCATCGCCTGGCGCCAGTACGCCGTCGCCTACGAGCTCGAGAACCTGGCGGGCGCGGTGCTATGGAGCGATGAGCCGCTCTACCTGCGCTACGCGCGCGAGCGCGGGCCCCTGTTCTGCGCCACCGCCGACTGCCTCTCGCGCGTGCGCTACCTGGACGACGGGGCCCACGATTCGTTCCGCGCGCGGCAGTTCGCCGGAAGCCACTTCTTCGAGGCCTGCGGGCTGCCGCTCGGCTCACCCGATGAGAACGACAACGCGCTGGTGGACGCCCTGCTCAGAACATGAGCGCCAGGACCCGCCCCCTCCCGAGACGGGAAACGGGGCCGCTCGCGCGGCCCCGTCGCCATCGATGATCTGTCGGAAGGGCCCGTCGCGCCCAGGCGCCCGTCCGCGCGTGCGGACCGGCGCGGCCGGCGCCCCTAGCGCTTGAGACCGCCGCGCTCGTCGATGGCCTCCCAAAAGGCCGCGGCGAAGCGCGGGTCCTCGGCGGCCATGAGCGCGTTCGTGGCGATCCAGCCGGAGGGGGTGCCGGTGTCGTAGCCGGACAGCGGGTCGATGACCACGGCGTACATGGCCTCGCGCTCGAGCGAGCGGGCCATGGCGTCGGTGAGCTGGACCTCGCCGCCCTTGCCCGGCTCCTGGTCGCCCAGAAGGTCCATGACCAGCGGGGAGAGCAGGTAGCGGCCGACGATGTACAGGTTGGAGGGGGCATCCTCGGCGGAGGGCTTCTCCACCAGGCCGGAGATGCGCCACACGGCGCCCGGCTCGTCGTCGGCGGCGTCCTCGCAGCCGGGGAGGGACCCGGCGCGCTCGCCGGCGATCACGCCGTAGCGGGAGACCTCCTCGGGGGCGCAGGGCGCCACCGCGATCACGGAGGCGCCGGCGTGCGCGGCGGAGACCTCCATCATCTTGGTGCAGATGTCGCGCGCGGGGACGACGTAGTCCCCGAGCAGCACCAGGAAGCTCTCGCCCGCGACGGCGTCCGCCGCGGAGCGGATCGCGTGGCCGAGGCCGCGCGGCTCGTACTGGTAGCGGAAGTCGACGGGCATGGAGCCCGCCTCGGCGACCGCGTCGGCGTAGGCGGCCTTGCCGCGCTCGCGCAGCAGGCCCTCGAGCGAGCGGTCGGGCTGGAAGTAGGACAGCAGCTCGGGCTTGCCCGGCGAGGTGACGATGATCGCGTCGTCGACGCCCTCGGGCTCGAGCGCCTCCTCGACCACGTACTGGATGACGGGCTTGTCGAGCACCGGCAGCATCTCCTTGGGGGTGCACTTGGTCGAGGGGAGGAAGCGGGTGCCGAGACCCGCGGCGGGGATGATGGCCTTCATGGTCGGTTTCGATCCTTTCGCGGCGCGCCGCCCCGTCGAGGGACGGCGGTGAGGTGGCGCGCGGGGCGCCGGATATATCCTTGTCCGGCAGGGTACCCCAACGGACGGGCGCGCGGGGCAGGTAGGGAAAAACTGCGTGGGAAATGCGCAGTTACCTTACGGGTGCATCCGCATGCCGGCTCGGCGCGACCGCATGCCGGAACACCGCTTGCGTCGCCCGGCGGCGCGGCCCCTACACGCGCACGTTGCCGCTGCCGATGCCCGCGACGGCCTCTCCGAGCGGAAGCCAGTCCACCACCCGCTCGATGGCGCGGTTCCAGTACCCCCATTCGTGGCCGCCCTCCGCCTCCTCGTAGGTGACATCGTACCCGAGGCCGCGCAGCTCCGCGGCTGCGGCGCGGTTGGATGCGAGCAGCGGGTCCCGGGTTCCGCATCCCAGGTAGATACGGGGCATCGGCCCGCCCTCCGCCGCGAGGTCGGCGGCGAGGCGCGCCGGGTCGCGGTCGCTTCCCGCCACCGCGCCGGCATCGCCGAAAACCGCCCCCGCGAACGCGCGCGACCGGAAGAACGGGGCGCCCGCGCCGCCGCGGCCCGCCACGTCCTCCACATGCAGGGTGCCCGAGAGCGCCGCGACCGCGCCGAAGGTCCGCGCGTACCTCAGCCCGTTGCGCAGCGCGCCGTACCCGCCCATGGAGAGCCCTCCGATGAAGGTGTCCTCGCGCCGCGCCGACAGCGGGAACATCGCCCGGGTGAGCGCGACGAGCTCCTCGCCGATGAAACGGCCGTACAGGTCGTGCGCGGCGGGCTGGTCGACGTAGAACATGTTGTCGCCCGAGGGCATGACCACCGCCAGGTCGCGCTCCTCCGCCCAGCGCTGGATGCAGGTCCCGCTCACCCAGTCGGTGTAGTTGCCGAAGATCCCGTGGAGCAGGTAGAGGGTCTTGAAGCCGCCCGCGGGCACATGCGGCTCGTAGACCCTCCCGGCGGCCTCGGCGTCGAGCGCCTCGGTCTGCTTGTCGACGGGCAGGACCACGTTCAGGGGCACCGTGCGCGCCAGCGACGTGGAGAAGAAGTTCACGCATATCAACGCCATGGGACATCCCTTCGATCGAGCCCCGCCCGCCGCGACGTGCGTCGGGACGGGACGGGGACCCTACTCCGCCAACAGGGCGCGGACCGCCTCGACCTGCTCGGGCGTCGCCTGGACGGCGGGCTCGCAGATCCTTGTGGAGATGGGCAGGCCCTTCGCCGCCACCGCGGCCTTGATGGAGGAGATGAACAGGTCGCACACGTCGTAGACGGCCATGAGGCGCGCGATGCGCTCGGCGCACGAGACCGCCGTCGCGAAGTCGCCGCCCTGGTACGCGGCGTGCATCCGGGCGAACAGCTCCGGCTCCACGTTGGTGAGGCCGCACAGCACGCCGTCGCCGCCCGACACCCGGTTCACCAGGTAGTACTCGTCGAACCCCGAGAGCACCGAGAAGTCCGGCCGCACGGCGCGGACGGCGGCGATCACCTTTCGCGTGTGGCTGATCGTGTCCACCGTGTCCTTGATCCCGCAGATGTTCGGGTGCTTCGCGGCGAGCGACGCCACGAGCTCGGGGGTCAGGTCGGCACCCGTGCGCGCCGGGAAGTTGTACAGGATCACGGGGAGCCCGGTCGCGCCGGCGATCGCGCCGAAGTACTCCTCGGCGCACGGGGCGCTCGGGCCGAAGTAGTAGGGCGACACGGCGACGACGCCGTCGGCGCCCGCCCGCTCGGCGAACGCGGCGAGGTCGAGCACGCGGTCCATGGCGGTGTCCCCCACGCCGAGAAGGACCTTCATGCGGCCGGCGACGCGCTCCACGGCGGACGCGAGCGCCTCCTTCTTGACCTCGGACGGGAAGGCGTAGAACTCCCCGATGCTGCCGAACAGCAGGACGCCGTCGAGCCCCGCCTCGGCGAGATGGTCGAGATGACGGCCCCACAGCTCGTAATCGATCGCCCCCGCCGCGTCGGTGATGGTGATGGACGGGCAGAAGATGCCTTCAAACATGGTTAACGCTCCTTTCGGGGCAGCGCCCCGCACTACCGAAGAATCGCCTGCGCAAGGCGGAGGGCCGCCCCGCGCCCCGCCGGCGCTACAGTGCGATGCCGTAGGCCCGCACGGCGTTGTTCATAAAGAAGTCCCCGTCGTCGCCGAACGCATCGCGCAGGAGGCCGAAGTGCTCCTCGAAGGAGGAGTACGTCTCGACGACCGGCCAGTTGGACGCATAGAGCAGCCTGTCGGGGGCGAACGTCTCGCGCGCGAACGCGAGCAGCTCGGACACGAAGCCGCGGTCGGCGGTGGGGTAGCCCGACACCTTGACGTACAGGTTGGGCAGGTCGGCGAACCTCCTCATGACCGCGCACCACGGCTCGTCGAGCGACTCGACGTTGCCCAGATGGTTGAGGATCACCGTCGCCTCGGGCACCTGGGCGAACGCCTCGTAGGCGTCCTCGAGCTCGGATACACGGTTGCACGACTCGAAGGGCATACCGGCCGCGGCGAGCGTCTGGAGCCCCTCGATGAACGACGGCTCCAGGCAGCGGCCGCGCGGCGAGCCCTCCACGTGCAGCGGTTCGCGCACGCCCGCGGCATGCAGGGGGACCCGCATGCACGGGCTCACGCGGGCGCGCAGCATGGCCGCACGGATCCGCCCATGCCGGGCCATGAGGTCGTAGACGATCCCGTCCTCCGCGATGGGGTCGGCGCAGTCCACCTCGACGTACACGCCCCCCGCGAACTCGACGCCCGGCAGCCTGCCATAGAGCGCCTCCAGGTCCTCGAACGTCCAGGTGCACGTTATGCCGCCATCGGTGCCCTCGAGCCAGGGAAGGCTCTGCGCCCCGAGGTCCCACACATGGAAGTGGGAATCGACGACCTTCAGATCGGCCATGGGCCCTCCCCCCTTATCGGTCCCATCCGCGCCCTACGACAGGGCCCGGTCGAGGTCCACGTACCCGCCGTCGACGTTCAGCCACTGGCCGGTCGTGTGCGAGGCGCGGTCGGACAGCAGGAAGCACACGGTGTCGGCGATCTCCTCGACCGAGGTCATCCGATGCCCCAGCGGGATCTTGTCGGTGATCTCGCGCACGCGCTCGCGCTGCGCCCGCTCGTCGCCGAAGCTCTGGATCCATCGTGCGTACAGGGGCGTCCACGCCTCGGCGACCACGATCGCGTTGACCCGGACGTCGTCGGACGCCAGCGCGGCGGCCCATTCGCGCGTGAGGCCCAAGATCGCCCCCTTCGCGGCGGCGTACGCCGAGGTCTTGCCCTGACCGGTGAGCGCCACCTTCGAGGAGATGTTGACGACGGACCCCTGCGACCGCTTGAGATGGGGCACGGCGCAGTGGACGAGCTCGAAGTAATGGGTGAGGTTGCCGTGGAGCGACCGCTCGAACGCGCGCCAGTCCGTGGTCTCCAGATCGAGGTTGTCGTTGCGGCCCGCGTTGTTCACGATGCCGTCGATATGCCCGTAGCGCGCAGCCGTCTCCTCCACGATCGGGGCGATCGCGTCGGTGTCGGCGAGGTCGATGAAGTGGATGTCGAACGTGTCGGCGACCTGCGAGAGCTCCGCAGCGAACTCGTCCTCCACGCCGTCCTTGCGGTTCAGCACCACCGGGACCGCGCCCTCGCGCGCGAGCTGGAACACGATGCCGCGGCCGATTCCCTTGAAGCCGCCCGTGACGATGACGACCTTGCCGTCCAGATGCAGATCCATAAGCCGTGTGGCCTCCTTTCGCGCCCGCGGCGGGCGCACCCGCACGACGGCCCCGCCGAAGGATCCCCTTCCGGGCGGGACGTCGCGTCCCTTACATGTAGTTGCACAGATGCGGCAGGGCGCACTCGGTGTACCCGAGCGCCTCCGCGCAGGTCGGCCTGCCCTCGCAGACCGCTATGATGGCGTCGATGAGCCGGTCGCGCAGCTCGGCCATGGACTCGGGCCCGTAGATGGACGCGCTGGCGTCGAAATCGGTATTGTCCGCCATGGTCTCGGCCGTGCGGCGGTTCGCGGTGAGGCGCAGCACCGGCGCCACCGGGTTGCCCGTCGGGGTGCCGAGGCCGGTGGAGAAGACCACGAGCTGGCAGCCGCCGGCGACGATGCCCATGACCGAGGAGGGGTCGTTGCCCGGCGTGTCCATGATGACCAGGCCCTCGTGGGGCTTCAGCTGCGCCGCATAGGGGTAGACCGCCATGACGGGGCTGTGGCCGCCCTTGTGGATGCAGCCGAGGGACTTCTCCTCGAGGGTGGTGAGGCCGCCGGCCATGTTGCCGGGGCTCGGGTTGCCCTCGCGCATCTCGGCGCCGAACATCTGCACGTAGCGCTCGTAGTCCTCGACGATGCCCACCACCTGCCGCGCGACCTCGGGCGTGGCGGCGCGGCGGGCGAGCACGTGCTCCCCGCCGAAGATCTCGGGGGTCTCGCACAGCACCGAGGTGCCGCCCTGCGCGACCAGCCAGTCGGAGACCTCGCCGATCAGGGGGTTCGCACCCAGGCCGCTCGAGGAGTCGGAGCCCCCGCAGTTGGTCCCCAAGACGAGCTCGGATACCGGACAGGGGACGCGCCGCTCCCGGGCCGCGTCGGCCGCCAGCTCGAGCGCCGCGCGCGTGCCCCGCTCCACCGCTCGGATGGAGCCGCCCACCTGCTGGATCACCAGGCTGCGCACCGGCTTGCCGGTGCGCGCGCGGATGGCGTCGACCACGAGGTCGTTCTGGCACCCCTCGCAGCCGAGGGATACCGCGAGCACCGAGCAGATGTTGGGGTTGGCGGCGAGCCCGGCCATGGTGTCGATCGTCAGCTGCTGGTCGGCGTTCACCTGCGAGCAGCCGTTCTGGTTGTGGAAGGACACGCAGCCGTCCACGGCGCGCGCGATGCGCTCGGCGGTGTCGGAGGCGCAGATGCTCGTGGGGAGGACCAGGACGTGGTTGCGGATGCCGACGCGGCCGTCCGGACGGCGGTACCCCATGAACGTGCGCGGCGCGGCGCCCGAAGGCGCCGCGGGGTCGCCCGGGGCGCCGGGACGCGGGGCGGCGTCCGCCGTCACGGTCCCGGGGTGAGCGGGGCCGTCCGCGCGCAGCGCATCGCGCTGGGCGTCGGTGCTCGCGCAGTTGTGGGTGTGCACGTGCGCGCCGCGGGGGATGCCGGCGGTCGCCGTGCCGATGTACTCGCCGTACTTCACGACGCGCGCGCCCGCGGCGATGTCGGCGCGGGCGATCTTGTGGAACAGGGGG
>NZ_JAQECM010000062.1:7671-13124 GCF_027669965.1 Candidatus Collinsella stercoripullorum
CCTCCGAGCCGTCCGGCAGGGCGCAGACCGCGACGTCGCCGGCGGACAGCGGGTGGATCGCGACCGCGACGCTGTCGCTGCGGTCGATGACGACGGCGTTTCTCATGGCGCCCCTCTCGCTCGGGTCGCGCGGCGCCCGCATGGCGCCCGCACCCATCAAGTATAGCGTCTGCCCCGGCCCGCCGAAGCGCGCGGGGTGCGGGCCGCGCGGGACGGACGGCGGAGCGCCCCGCGCCCGGCAGGCTCCCCGCAGCGGAGCGCCCCGCGTACGGCGGCCGCGGCGGCACCCCGGCATCCGGCGGCCCCTCCCGCGGCGCCCCCGACGCGGGGACGCGCCCTCAACCCGCTCGAAGCCGCGGCCCCTCGCGGCATGAAAAAAGGGGCCCGGTTTCCCGGACCCCTTCGCGGGACGTCGAGCGTCCCGGAGCGCAGACGTGAAGCCTGCGGAGACTTACTTGAGGGAGACGGCGGCGCCGGCGGCCTCGAGCTTCTCCTTGGCAGCCTCGGCGTCCTCCTTCTTGGCACCCTCGATGACGGCCTTCGGAGCGCTCTCGACGACCTCCTTGGCCTCCTTCAGGCCGAGGGAGGTGAGCTCGCGGACGACCTTGATGACCTGGATCTTGTTGTCGCCGAAGCCCTCGAGCACGACGTCGAACTCGGTCTTCTCCTCCTCATCGGCGCCAGCGCCGGCGGCCGGGGCGGCCACGACGGCGGCCGGGGCGGCGGCGGACACGCCGAAGGTGTCCTCGATGGCCTTGACGAGCTCGGAAGCCTCGAGCAGGGTCATTTCCTTCAGAGCCTCGATGATCTCATCGGTGGTAAGCTTAGCCATTTCAAGCATTCCTTTCGGTTCCCCCGCGGATGCGGGGAGATCTGTGACGGACGGCGCGGATGCGCCTGATGTGCGGGCGCGGGCCCGCGGCGAAGGCGGCTGCTAGGCCGCCTTCTGCTCGGAGACCTGCTGGATCGAACGGGCGAGACCGCTGGAGACGCCGTTGACGCACACAGCGATGTCGCGCGCGAAGCCGGAGATGAGGCCGGCGATCTGACCCAGGAGCTGATCCTTGGTCGGCAGCTCGGCGATGGCGTTGACCTCCTCGGCGGACACGGCCTTGCCCTCGGAGATACCGCCCTTGATCTCGAGCACGCCCTTGGACTTCTGGGCGAAGTCCTTGAGCGCCTTGGCAGCCTCGACGGGCTCGTTCTCATAGAACACATAGGCCACGGGGCCGACGAGGAGCTCGTCGATATCCGGCTGGTCCTGGTTCTTGAGGGCGATGCGGACGAGGTTGTTCTTGTAGACCTTCATCTCGGCGCCGGTCTCGCGGAGCGTGTGGCGCAGTGCCTCGGCCTGCTTGACGGTCAGGCCGCTGTAGTTGACCACGAACACACCGTTGTTGTCCTGGATGCGGGACTCGATCTCGGCGACCTTGTCGATCTTGTACTGCTGCGGCATGAGTTACACCTCCTTCTCGTTTTTCTCGGGCACGGACCCCTGCTTGGACGTGACGGGGGCGTGTCTTGAGAAAAAGAAACCCCCGCGCTGCATGAGAGCGACGGGGGCGAGAAGACATATCTGCTCGACCACCTCGGCTGGCGGGTCTCCCCTTTGAGCTCCGGGCGCGTGCGCCCTTCGCACCGGCTGTCTCTGGCAGCGGATTCGTGCGTGAACGTTGTGTAGTATGCCGGTCCGGGCCCCGCGCGTCAAGCGTCGCGCCGTGCGCACAAAGCCTCCACGCCGGACGCCCGGCAGGGACGCCCCGCTGACCCGGGCATCCAGGCGGCCCGACCCCTTACGACACGAAGGCGGCCAACCGCTCGAGCGCGAGGTCCAGCTCGCCGTCGGACACGCAGAACGACAGCCTCACATGGCCGGGCGCGCCGAAGCTCGACCCCGGCACCAGCCCCACGCCGGCCTCGGAGACGGCGCGCTCGCAGAACTCCTCGTCGACCATCCCCGTCCCCGCGATGCTCGGGAACGCGTAGAAGGCCCCCTGCGGGCGGGCGACGGGCAGGCCCATGGCGTCGAGCGCCGCGACCACGCGGTCCCGGCGGCGCCGGTAGGTCTCGAGCATGGGCGCGGGATCGATCGCGAGCGCCCGCTCGGCCGCCTCCATGCAGAAGGCGACCGACGACGAGGCGGCCGCCTGGTGGGCCTTGGCGATCTGCGACATGAGCGGCTCGGCGCAGGCGATCCACCCAATGCGCCAGCCCGTCATGGCCCAGGGCTTGGAGAAGCTCTCCACCACCACGGTCTGCGCCCGCAGCTCGGGATGGCGCGCGGCGAAGCGCTCGCACCCCCCGTCGAACACGAGCCGGCAGTACACGTCGTCGCTCACCACGTACAGGCCGAACTCCGCGGCGACGCGGGCCACCGCGTCGAGCGAGGCGGCGCTCAGCAGGCGGCCCGTGGGGTTGTTGGGCGAGTTGATGACGACGGCCTTGGTGGCGTCCGTCACGAGGGCGCGCAGGGCCTCCTCGTCGATCTGGAAGCCGCAGGGCGCCGTGTCGAGCCGCACCGGGACCGCGTGGTTCATGCGCGTCACCGATTCGTAGGACACGAAGGCGGGCACGGGGATGATGACCTCGTCCCCGGGGTTCAGCAGCGCGAGCAGCGACGAGGAGATCGCCTCGGTGGCCCCGAGCGTCACCAGGACCTCATCCGGCGCGTAGGCGAGGCCGCGGTCGGCCATGTACGCGGAGATCGCGCGGCGCAGCCCGGGCGCCCCGGCGTTGGGGGCGTAGTGCGTCTCGCCGCGGTCGAGCGCCGCCTTCGCCTCGGCGCGCACGGGATCGGGCGTGTCGAACTCCGGCTCGCCGAGGGCGAGCGAGATGCAGCCGGGCGTGGCCGCGGCCAGAGTTCCGATGCGGCGGATGGCGGACGGCGCGAGCCGGGCGATGCCGGTGTTGACGGGGCGCGGGGGTGCGGGCATGGGGGTACCTCCGAAGGTGAGGGGTACGGGTGCGTGCATCCAGTATCCCACGCCCCGGCGGCGCGGTCGCGTCGGCGCGGGAGACGGGGCGGATTGTTTCGGCGCCGTTGCGGGCGGGCGGGCGCCGCGGGCGCGTTTCAGCCCCGTCGCGAGCATGCGGCGGGCTACAATGGGCGCGGCGGCAGCGGAGACGATGCGGGGAGGTGCCGATGCCGGATACGCGGAAGCGCGTCGCGCTGGTCGACGCGGACGCCGGGGGCGAGGGCGGTGCGGCGCGCCTCATGCTCGAGGACTTCGCCGACGCGCTGCGCGCCTATGCGCGCATGGGGGGCGCCGAGCCCCCCGAGACCCTCTGGCTCGAACCCGGGGAGCCGGCCTGGGGAGGGCGGCCCGACGCCCTGGTCATCGCCTTCCGCCTGCGCGGGGGTACGCTCCCCGAGCGGGTCGGGCGCGCGGCCGACGCGGCCGCGGGGGGCGCCGTGCCCTCGTACGCCCTGTGCTGCACCGACGGCTTCGACGCCGCCGACGCCCTTCCCGCCCTGGACGCGCTCGCCGCCCGATGCGGCGCGACCTGGCGCGGCGGGGTCTCCGCGGGCGGGGGCGCCCTCGTGCCGCTCACCGCGCGCAGCCCCCGCATGGGGACCCTGAGGCGCTGGCGCTCCGAGGCGGTCGACGCCCTCGTGGCCGCCGTGCGCATGGGCGTGGGCGTGGAGGAGGCCGCCGCGCTCACCCGCGACGAGACCCGGCGGCGCGAAGGCGGCGTCATCCTGGCACGCTGCCCGCTCCCCCGCCCGGTCTACCGCCTGGTCGGACGCCTCGCGGAGCGCCCGCGCTAGGCCGCGGCGCCCCGGGGACCGCTCGGACAACGGCGGCGCGACCCGGACGCGGCCCCGCGCAGAGGGCTCCCGATACTACGAACATCTGTTTGCATCTGTGCTATGATGATAGGTCCACGAGGCGGCGCGCCGGACGGGAAGGAGGCGGCATGGCGGACGTGCAGCGTCTGATCGATCAGATCATGAGCACGGAGCGGATCAGGCGGAGCTCCCACTTCTCGGACCGCGTCTTCACCGACGAGCCGATCCTGACGACCGGGCGCCAGATGGCGTCCTACCTGCCCGACCGCTACCGCGAGATGCGCGCCATCTCGCGCTGGCAGGCCGACTCGGGCGGCGGGCGCGGGCGCTGGCTCTCGGAGGCGGAGCTCTTCTACCGGCAGGGCCGCTTCATGGAGGACTTCGAGGACGACTGCCCCTACCATGGGACCTTCAAGGCCTACTTCCCCACCTACAACGCCATGAGCGACCGGCAGCTGCGCGGGTACTTCACCTGGCGCGCGGCCGTGCGCGCCGGGACGGTCGAGGAGACCTCGCTGTCCTTCGCCTACGTCTACCTCTACGAGCTGCTGTGCGGCATCGGGACGGACGGGCCTCTCGACGGCTTCTCGAAGCTCCGGGGATTCTGGGAGGCCTATCGCGGCTTCGCGCCGGAGATCGACCGCTTCGCCCGCGTCTGGCTGCACGATTACACCGTCTACCACGGGCTCGACCCGGCGCTGCTCGACGACCACGCCGCCGTCGCTTTCGACCGCGCGCTGATCGCGCTGGCGGCCGCCCAGCGCGAGTCCCTCGGGCGCCTGGACGCGGCCGGGCGCCCGCGGCGCGGGCAAGCCGCGCTGCTGCCCCCCGACGCCGACTTCGAGCAGCGCGTGCTCGACGCCGTGGACGGCCTGTCCACCTACCGGCCCCGGGCGTCGCGCTACTTCCGCGAGGACCCCGAGGGGCTGCGCCACGTGTGCTGCGCCGTCTTCGCGCGGCTGTGCGCACACTACGCCAAGCGCAAGTCGGGCGGGCTGGTGGAGAGCCTGTTCGGGGAGGTGACCGCCCTGCCCTACACCATGTTCTCGTCCGCCGCGTTCTTCACCGAGGAGCGCCATCCGGACACCGTCTACGAGCTGAACGGGGTCGACCGCTTCACCTGCGAGAACGGGCTGTGGACCTGCGAGCGCGTGCACGGGCACCGCACGCGCAGCGCCCGTCTGGGCGAGGCGATGCGCGCCGCGGACCGCGCGCTGCGGGCGGCCGTCGGCTACGCGCACCCGCTCAAGGAGGAGCAGCTCCCCAAATACCTCCGGCATATCGTCGACCGCGAGGTCGGCGCATGGGTGTCCTGGAAGGAGGTGCACGCGCCGCGGCGGATCGAGATCGACCTGTCCAAGCTCACCGGCATCCGCGACGCCGCCGCGCAGACGCGCGAGGCGCTGCTCGTGGACGAGGAGCGCGAGGAGGCGCCCCTCCCCGTGGCGTGCGCCGCGGACCGCCGGGATCAGCCGGGCGCGCGAGACGACGCGACGGGAGACGCCGGGGGCGTCCTGCAAGAGCGCGGTGCGGCGGGATGCGCGCCTCCGCATGACGGCGGAGCCGTGCGGGCGGCGGAGCCCGCCTTCCGCGCCCCGACCGGAGGCGCCCCGGACGACGGCGTCCAAAGCGGCGGCGGGCCGCCCCCCGCGGAGGGCGACGG
>NZ_JAQECM010000063.1:0-2624 GCF_027669965.1 Candidatus Collinsella stercoripullorum
GGCCGGCGGGCTTTCCGACCGCCGGGCGCCGCGGCCGCGCGCGTCGCCGGGGCGTCAGCCCGCGAGGCGCGCGCGGATGGCCTCGACCTGGCGTATGGCGCGGTTGACGCGGTAGCGGGCGTCGTCGATCTGCCCTTGGACGTAGAGGTCGACGAAGGGGTTGTCGAGGAACACGTCGGCGGCGCCGACGAACCCTCCGGTCTCGATGCCCCAGCCGCTCGCGCCCTCGACGTCGCGCAGCTCGCGCACGAAGTCCGCGAGCGCGTCGCGGGCGGACTCGAGCTCGTCCTGCGCCCGCGACATCTTGCCGCGCTTGACCATCGACGAGAGGAACCCGCCCGCGAAGATGTCGAACGCGCCCCAGTTGCCGGCGGAGTGCAGGTACTCCTCGGCGCGATGCAGGTGCTCGAGCGCGACGTCGGCGGCCTCGATGGCCTGACGGCGCTCCCGGTCCCGGTCGGCGTCCATGTGCGTGCTCCCTTCCGGCTGACCGCCCCTGAGCGGCGCCTACTCGACCGTCCCGTACATGCTTCCCCAGCCGTGCGCGGCGAGCGCCGAGTTCAGCTGGTCGCAGAGGCGCCGGCGGTCGTAGACGCCGGGCGGCAGCAGGGTCACAATCTCCATGAGGTCGGGCGCGAGGTCGAGGATCTCGGCCTGGACCACCAGGTCGAGGCGGTCGACCGTCTCGCGGCCGGCGTACATGCCGTCGACCAGGCGCTGCAGGTCGCCGAACTCCTCAGCTTGTATGGAACCGAGCCTCATGTGGCCTCCTCGCGCTCGTGTGCTCGGCGTCTAATCTACCACGGAAGCCGCGTCGCGGGCGCCGGCGGCCGCGGCCGGGCACGACGCGGGGGACCGCCCTGCCTGTCGTCACGGCTTCGACGCCGGCCGCGGCCGGCGCACGACGCGGGGCCGCGCCGCGCGCCGGCCCCTCCCGCGCTTCTGGCGTTTTCGCCGTCTCGCGCGGGGACACACGACGGAAACACGCATGCAGGTATACTTACTCCCTGTTTGTACCGCGGCGTCCGGCCCGCCGACTCGGGGCCGCTCGTCTGAAGGGAAGAGGGAGCCCGCCATGCAAACCATGTACGAGAAGATGGAGACAGCCGAGCTCGATGCGGCGATCGCCCAGCTCGAGGCAGAGGTCGCGGAGGTGAAGGCGAAGGGCCTCGCGCTCGACATGGCGCGCGGCAAGCCCTCGCCCGCTCAGGTCGACATCTCCCGCCCGATGCTTGACATCCTGAGCAGCACCGCCGACCTCACCGACGAGGGCGTCGACTGCTCCAACTACGGTTGCTTCGAGGGCATCCCCTCCGCGCGCCGCCTGGCCGGCGAGTTCCTCGGCGTGCCCGCCGAGCAGACCATCGTGCTGGGCTCCTCGAGCCTGAACATCATGCAGTCGGTCCTCATCCACTACTGGGAGAAGGGCGTCCCCGGCCACACCCCCTGGAGCAAGCTCGACCGCGTGAAGTTCCTGTGTCCCGCCCCCGGCTACGACCGCCACTTCGGCATCACCCAGGACCTGGGTATCGAGAACGTCCCCGTGCGCATGACCGAGACCGGCCCCGATATGGACGAGGTCGAGCGCCTCGTGGCCGCCGACGACTCCATCAAGGGCATGTTCTGCGTGCCCAAGTACTCCAACCCCACGGGCATCACCTACTCCGAGGAGACGGTGCGCCGCCTCGCGACGATGAAGGCCGCGCCCGACTTCCGTATCGTGTGGGACAACGCCTACGCGGTGCACGACCTCACCGACGAGCCCGACGTCCTCGCCAACGTGTTCGACTTCGCGCGCGAGGCGGGCACCGAGGACCGCATCCTCGCGGTGGCGTCGACCTCCAAGATCACCTTCCCGGGCGCCGGCATCGCCTTCTTCGGGTCGAGCCCGGCCAACGTCGCCGAGGTCGCGAGCACCCTCAAGGTCGGCCTCATCAGCGCCGACAAGCTCAACCAGCTGCGCCACGTGCGCTTCCTCCCCACCCTCGAGGCGGTGCGCGCCCACATGCGCAAGCACGCCGAGTTCCTGCGCCCGCGCTTCGCGTGCGTCGAGGAGAAGCTCGAGCAGGGGCTCGCGGGGACCGGCTGCGGCTCCTGGTCGCATCCCAACGGCGGGTACTTCGTGTCCTTCGACGGCCCCGAGGGCACCGCGAAGCGCGTCGGCGCCCTGTGCGCCGAGATGGGCGTGAAGCTCACCCCGGCGGGCGCCACGTGGCCCGGCGGGTACGACCCGTACGATTCGAACATCCGCATCGCGCCGACCTACCCGTCGGTGGAGGAGCTCTCCGCGGCGCTCGACGTGCTGGTGCTGGCCGTCAAGCTCGCCTCCGCCGAGGTCGCGCGCGCTGCCCGCGCCTGATCCGGGGCCTGGCGGCGGGCGCCCGGCGGCATGATGCGCCAGAGCATGGCACGGGGGCCGTCCCGCCTGCCGCCATCCGCCGCCATGGCGGCGGGGCCGCCCGCCCGGTGCCGGCCGGTATGACCGATGACGAGAAGAGGAGCGACGCTGGCTATGGCCGACGACGAGTTTTTCGATGACGAGCAGGAGCTGATGGATGCCGTCGGGCGCCCCGCGGAGGGCGACGCTGCCCCCGCGGCCGCGCCCGCCGCGCCGGCGGGCGACG
>NZ_JAQECM010000063.1:2648-12459 GCF_027669965.1 Candidatus Collinsella stercoripullorum
GTTCTGGATGGTCCTCGTCATCGCGGCCGTGGCGCTCGCCCTCGGCGGGGTCGTCGGCTACCTGCTGGGGGCCTCGAGCGCCCTCGCCTCGCTCGAGGCGCTGGGTGCAGACGAGATCCAGCAGACCTATGCGACGGACGGCGGGGCGTCGTCCGAGGGCGCCTCCGACGCGCTGCCGGAGGGGCACCCGCAGCTCGACATCGCGGAGGACGGCACGGCGACGCTCGCCGACGGCGGCTCCGCCGCGTGATGCCCGCGTCGCCCGGCGGCGCGGCGGATGCCGGCGGACGGGCCGGCGGGAAGGGGGACAGATGGCGTTCGATGGGCAGCAGACCAGGCGGGCCCGGGTCGCGGTCGCCGTGGCGGCGCTCGCGATCGCGGCGGCCGTCAGCGCCGCAGCGGTCTCGGGGGCCCTCTCGGGGTCGGGCGCCCCGTCCGACGGAGACGCGGGGTCCGCGCAGGCCGCGTCTTCGGGTGGGGCGGGCGCCGCGCAGGGCGCGACGTCGGACGAGCACGACATGAGCCATGTCGACCTCACGTACCGGACGACCCTCGACCAGCTCGAGGGGCAGTACGAGGCCGACCCGTCGAACCCCTCGGCCCTGCTGAACCTCGCCAACGGCTACTTCGACTGGGGCGTGGCCGCCATGGGCGTCGCCGCCGACGACGAGGACGCGGGACACGTGGCGGACTTGTTCAACCATGCCATCGAGCGCTACGATGAGTACCTCGAGGCCAACCCCGGGTCGAAGTCGGTCGAGGTGGACCGCGCCATCTCGATCTTCTACGCCGGCGACGCGGACCGCGCCATCGCGACGCTGGAGGAGTTCACCGCTGCGGACGACTCCTTCGGTCCCGCCTGGGCCAACCTCGGCATGTTCTACGAGAGCGCGGGGCGCGCGCAGGATGCCCGTGCGGCGTATGAGCGCGCCGTCGCCTGCGACCCGGACGACGCCTACGGCGTCAGGACCTATGCCCAGCAGCGTCTCGACGCCCTGCAGGGGACGGACTCGTAGACCCGCGGCGTGCCGCGCCCCGCGCCCGCCGCGCACCCGTTCCATCGGATACACGACAAAGGGAGCCAGACATGGAACTCGGAATCACCATCACCCCCACGCCGGAGCGCTACCTCATCGCGATCGCCGGCGAGATCGACATCTCCAACGCGGACGCCCTGCGCGACCGCATCGACCTGGCGCTCGAGCAGCCCACCGCCAAGGTGACGCTCGATTTCGCCGGGGTGTCCTACATCGACTCGACCGGCATCGGCGTGCTCGTGGGGGCCGCCCATCACGCCGCCGAGCGCGAGAAGGGCTTCGAGGTCGTGAACGCCCAGCCGAACGTGATGCGCGTCGCCCAGCTGCTCGGCGTCGACGCCGAGATCGGCATCACCGGGGCGTAAGGGGCCCGCGCCCCCGCGCGGCGCGCCCGCCGGGCGGGAGGCCGTCTCAACTGCAAAGCATCTGTCAGCGGCGCGTGCGCATTTCGCGCAGCGCGGGCCGTCGCCGGATGCGGCGCGGTATACTGCTGCAGTCGATCGGAGCGCGTCCCGCGGAAACGGGCCGCGCGCATACCCAACCTGGAGGTCACCCGTGCCTAGTATCGGTGGAACCGAGCTGGTAATCATCTTGGTGTTTGCCTTCCTGCTGTTCGGTCCGGACAAGCTCCCGCAGATGGGCCGCACCATCGGCCGCGCCCTGCGCCAGTTCCGCGAGACCCAGCAGAAGCTGACCAACGTCGTCCAGACGGAGGTCGTGGACCCCATGGCCGCCGCCGCCAACGCGCCCAAGAAGGGCTCCAAGCCCGCGGCCGCCGCGGACGACGACGATGCGGACATCGAGTCCCCGTCCGGCGCCGCCGCCGAGCCGCGCCGCAAGGAGACCTTCGCCGAGCGCCGCGCGCGCCTGGCTGCCGAGAAGGCCCAGCGCGAGGGTTCCTCCGAGGACGCGCCCGCCGAGCCGTCGACCGACGGTGCCGTCGCCGCCGAGGCCCCGGAGGCGGATGGCGCCGGCGCGCCGGCCGTCGAGGCCGTGTCCGCCGAGGCGTCCGCCGAGCCCGCGCCCGCGGACGAGGAGCCCGCCGAGCCCGAGATCACCACCGAGGACCTCTACGCCCGCCGTCCGCGCCGCCATCGCGCCGCCAAGGCCGCCGGGGACGCGCCCGCCGAGCCCGCCTCCGATGACGCCGCCGGCGACGCCTCGGAGCCCGCTGCCGATTCCGAGGAAGGGGGCGAGCGCTGATGCCCATCGGACCCGCGCGCATGCCGCTTCTCGACCATCTGGGAGAGCTGCGGCGCCGTCTCACCATCATCGTCGTGTCCGTCATCGTGGCCACCGTGGTCATGTACTTCGCCACGCCGGTCATCGTCGACATCCTGAGCGACCCCATCATCCCCGCGCTGCCCGAGGGCACGCCGCTGGTCATCACCTCGTCGCTCGGCGGCTTCGCCATCAAGTTCGGTATCGCCATCAAGGTCGCCGTGGTCATGTGCACCCCGATGATCGTCTGGCAGATCCTGGCGTTCTTCCTGCCGGCGCTCAAGCCCAACGAGCGCAAGTGGGTCGTCCCCACGCTGCTCACGGCGACGGCGCTGTTCTTCGTCGGAGCGGTCTTCTGCTACCTGTTCATCGTCCCCGCGGCGTTCGAGTGGCTCGTGTCCGAGACGACCTCCATCGCCACGGTCCTGCCCAACCTCGAGGACTACATCAACATCGAGATCCTGCTGATGATCGGCTTCGGTGTGGCCTTCGAGCTCCCGCTGTTCGTCTTCTACCTCGCGGTGTTCCATATCGTCCCGTACGCCGCGTTCCGCTCCGCGTGGCGCTACATCTACGTCGGCATGCTCGTGGTCTCCGCGTCCATCACCCCGGACGCGAGCCCGGTCACGCTGCTGTTCATGTACGCGGCGATGCTCACGCTCTACGAGGCGTCGCTCGCGGTGACGCGCGTGGTGATCGTGGCGCGCGAGGGCAAGAAGGGCCTCACCACGAGCCGTATCTCGCTCTCCGACGACGAGGACGAGTAGGCGGGCCGCATGCACGAGCTCGGACTGGTCTCCGGGATCCTGGATATCGTGCTCGATACGGCGCGCGGGGCGGGTGCCTCGCGCGTCGTTTCCGTATCGCTGCGCATCGGCGACATGGCGGAGGTCAACGACGAGTCGCTCGCGTTCGCGTGGGAGGTCCTGCGCGATGACGACCCGCTGACGGCCGAGGCGTCGCTTGAGGTTGAGTACGTGCATCCGAGAAGCGTCTGCGGCGCGTGCGGCGCGTCGTTCGGGCACGACCGGTTCCATCTGCGCTGCCCGGTCTGCGGCAGCCGCGAGACGCGCCTCGTCGCCGGCAGGGAGATGGACATCGCCTCGATGGAGATCGAGACGGACGACTGAGGGCGCATCCGGCGGCGCCCCCGAGGTGCATCCCGGGGCGTGCCCGCGCCCCGTCATCGGGCGGTCCGGCCCCGCCCGCCCCGCCGGTCGATGCGGGGTTCCGCGGATCCGTTCCGAGCGGGTCCGCATGACATCGACGCATGCGCACCGGGGCCGTGTCGCCGGTGCGTCGCCACGATACCGGGGAGGGGTCGCCATGGCTGAGAAGACGGTCGACATCAACAGCTCCATCATGTCGCGCAACGAGCGGCTGGCGGGCGAGCTGCGCGCGCGGTTCGCGGAGGCGGGCACCTATGTGGTGAACGTGCTGTCGAGCCCCGGCTCCGGCAAGAGCTCGACGATCCTCGCCACGAACGAGCGCCTGGCATCGGCATGGGGCATGCGCTGCGCCGTGATCGAGGGCGATATCGCGAGCGATGTGGACGCCCGGCTCATGAAGGCCGCGGGCATGCCCGCCATCCAGATCAACACCGGCGGGCTGTGCCATCTGGAGGGCAACATGATCCGCCAGGCGGTAGACGCGCTCGACGGCGCGGTGGGGCTCGACGCGCTCGATGTCATCTTCATCGAGAACGTGGGCAACCTCGTGTGCCCCGTGGATTTCGACCTGGGGGAGAACCTCTCCGTCATGATCCTGTCGGTGCCCGAGGGCGACGACAAGCCGCTCAAGTACCCGGGTATCTTCCAGCATGCCGGGGCGCTGCTCCTCAACAAGATCGACGTGGCGCCGGCCTTCGACTTCGACCTCGAGGCGTACGACCGCGTGCTCGACGACCTGAACCCCACGGCGCCCCGCTTCGAGGTGAGCGCGACGCGCGGCACCGGGATGGATGCGTGGGCGGGCTGGCTCGCCGCGCAGGTCGAGGCGGCGCGCAGCGGGGGCCCGAGCCGCCGTTGACCGAGGCTCCGTGTGGGGCGCGGTCGGCGTGCCCGTCACCGGGGGCGATATGACGAGCGGCGGACCTCGCGTCGGTGTCCACGGATGTCGGGACGAGCGGAGCCGTTGCGGGTCCTCGCATCGATGTCCACGGGTGTCGGATGAGCGGCGCGGTTCCGCAGTCCCCGCGTAGTCTCCCTTGAACCTCAAGATGTATATAACTCGTTCTGTATACGCAAATGATGCATAGAGATATGCGGCCGTTCCGTGCCGGTGGGGCTGGTGACGGATGTTCTGGCACGGTTTGCCCGTTTGGGGGGCCGTGGTGCCGGAAGCGCTTGAAAGGGCTCCGATGGGGCTGCACGACGACGGGCTCGCCTCCGGAACCGGTGCCGTGACGGCCCGATTCGCGGCATCGGGGCGCATATGGCCGCCGCCGAGGGCGGCCTTCGTTCGTCGTACGGCTCCCAGACCCTATTCATCGCGTTTTCGATCCCACCCTCCTTCCCCCAAACGACGATTCTCTGCCATGTCCCGCCAACCGAGCCTGACAGGCCCGATATTTCCGACCCGCGACCCGGTGTTCGCCCGCTGTCCGACATGTGCCGCGCGGCGTCCGTATGCGCCGAAGGGGGTCGGTTGATTCGCAAACGTCCGCGCTTTGTGGTACGTTGCGTAGACAAACTCACCGCCCCCGGCGCGCCGCCTGGGGCGCACGCATACGTTAGGAGCCTCGCATGAAGCTCGTCATCACCGAGAAGAACGACGCCGCGCAGCAGATCGCGCGCCTGCTGTGCAGCGTCGGCAAGCCCAAGGCCGACAAGGTCTACAACACGCCCGTCTACCGCTTCGACGTCGACGGCGAGGAGTGGGTCACCATCGGCCTGCGCGGGCACATCCTGGCGCCGGACTTTCCCACGGAGCTCAAGTTCGACGGGAACCTCGGCTGGTACGCCGTCTCGCAGGAGGGCGAGGTGCTGCCCGCCGACGTGCCCGACGGCCTGCCGCGGCCTCCCTACGAGTCCAAGCGCAAGCCGTTCTTGAAGGACGGCATCGACATCAAGGGCTGGAAGGTGCCGAGCCTTCCCTACCTCGTCTGGGCGCCCATCGAGAAGCTGCCCGCCGAGAAGGAGATCATCCGCGCCCTCAAGAACCTCGCCAAGAAGGCGGACTCCGTGGTGATCGGCACGGACTTCGACCGCGAGGGCGAGCTCATCGGCTCGGACGCCCTCGCCATGGTGCGCGACGTCGCGCCCGACGTCCCCGTGTCGCGCGCCCGCTACTCGGCGTTCACCAAGGCCGAGATCGACCACGCCTTCGCGAACCTCGTCGAGCTCGACCAGAACCTGGCCGACGCAGGTGAGTCCCGCCAGTACATCGACCTCATCTGGGGCGCCGCCCTCACGCGCTACCTCACCATGGCGAAGTTCGGCGGCTTCGGCAACGTGCGCTCCGCCGGCCGCGTGCAGACGCCCACCCTCGCGCTCGTCGTCGAGCGCGAGCGGGAGCGCCTGGCGTTCAAGCCCGAGGACTTCTGGGTCATCGGCGGCGAGGCGCGCCCCGCGGGCGCGGGCGACGACGAGGCGTTCAAGATCTCGCACGCGAACGGGCGCTTCACGGACCGCGAGGCCGCCGAGACCGCCTTCTCGCATGTCGAGGGCGCGACGACCGGCACCGTGACCGAGGTCGTCAAGAAGAGCCGCACCCAGCGCCCGCCCGCGCCGTTCAACACGACGTCGCTGCAGGCCGCCGCGGCCGCCGAGGGCATCAGCCCGGCGCGCACCATGCGCATCGCCGAGAGCCTCTACATGGACGGCCTCATCTCCTACCCGCGCGTCGACAACACCGTCTACCCGCGCTCGCTCGACCTGCGCGCCACCGTGAAGGCGATCGCCGAGGTCCCGCAGTACGCGCCCGCCTGCCGCGAGCTGCTCGCGCGCGAGAAGCTCACCGCGACGCGCGGCAAGACCGAGACCACCGACCACCCGCCCATCTACCCCACGGCGCCGGCAGACCCCGCGAAGCTCGAGCCCGCGCAGTGGAAGCTCTACAACCTCATCGCCCGCCGCTTCCTGGCCACGCTGTCGGACGCGGCGGTGATCGAGGGGACCAAGATCTCCATCGACGTGGCGGGGGAGCCGTTCCAAGCTTCGGGCGACGTGCTCAAGGTGCCGGGCTTCCGCGCGGTGTACCCCTTCGGCCTGAAGCGCGACGAGCAACTGCCCGCGCTCGAGCAGGGCGACGCGGTCGACGTGCGCGAGATGCAGCTCGAGGCCAAGCAGACCGAGCCGCCGGCGCGCTACAGCCAGGGCCGCCTGGTCCAGGAGATGGAGAAGCGCGGCCTGGGTACCAAGTCCACGCGCGCGAGCATCATCGAGCGCCTCTACCAGGTGAAGTACTTCAAGGGCCAGCCGAGTGGGCCCATCGAGCCGAGTCAGCTGGGCATGGCGATCATCGACGCGCTGCACACCTACGCGCCGCGCATCACCACGCCCGACATGACGAGCGAGCTCGAAGAGGACATGACGCACGTGGCGGAGGGGCGCGACACGCAGGAGCAGGTCGTCCAGCACTCCCGCGCCCTGCTCGCCGGCATGCTCGACGCGCTGATCGAGCACAAGGACGACCTGGGCGAGGCGATCTCCGACGCCGTGACGGCCGACGCGCGCGTGGGCGCATGCCCCAAGTGCGGCAAGGACCTCGTCATGAAGACGAGCGCCAAGACGCGCGGGAGCTTCATCGGCTGCATGGGGTGGCCGGACTGCGACGTGACCTACCCGGTCCCCTCCGGCGTGCGCGTGAGCCCGCTCGAGGGCGAGGCGGCGGTGTGCCCCGAGTGCGGCGCCCCGCGCATCAAGTGCCAGCCCTTCCGGCAGAAGGCCTACGAGGTCTGCGTGAACCCCAAGTGCCCCACCAACTACGAGCCCGACCTCAAGGTGGGCGAGTGCAGCGTGTGCGCCGAGGCGGGCCGCCACGGCGACCTGATCGCGCACAAGTCCGAGAAGAGCGGCAAGCGCTTCATCCGCTGCACCAACTACGATGACTGCGGGGTCTCCTACCCGCTGCCGGCGCGCGGCAAGCTCGAGGCGACCGGCGAGGTCTGCGAGCACTGCGGCGCCCCGATCGTGGTGGTCCAGACCGCCCGCGGCCCGTGGCGCATCTGCGTGAACATGGACTGCCCGGGTAAGGAGAAGAAGCCCGCGCGCGGCCGCGGGGCGAAGAAGACGACGAAGAAGGCGTCGACCGCCAAGAAGACGTCGACCGCGAAGAAGGCCGGCGCCAAGAAGGCGGCCGCGAAGAAGACCTCCTAGGCAGTCTGCCCGCGCCGCTCCGCCCGCCCGGGCGGGCCGTCATGTCGCCCGGACGCATCGAGGCCCGGCGCCCGTTCAGGGAGCCGGGCCTCGATGCGTCCGGTGGGGCCGCGGCACGTCCCGGACGTCGGTGCCGGACGGGCCGCAGCGGCGCGGGACGGCGCGCGGACCCCGCCCTGCGCGGACGGAGCCGGGGACGGGGCCGTCGCGGAGGCCCCGGACGACCCCGTCCGCGCGTCGGAAGGTCAGAAGGAGTAGCTCGTGTCGTAGGTGAGCTCGCTGCCCACGGGCAGGTCCCCCGTGCTCTGTACGAGGATGGCGTGGCCGCCGAAGGCGGTCGAGCCCAGACTGCCCTCGAGCGCGTACACGGCGAGTCCCTCGTCGGTCAGGAAGAAGTTCCCCTCGGTGCCCGCGATGTCCTCGATCGACGCCGACAGCTCCCCGTCCGTCAGGATGTCGCTCGGATTCGCGGCGAGGAAGGCGCGGATGCCCTCATCCGCCATGACGCGCAGGTCGTCCGGCGTGTACCCGAGCGCGTCGGCGATGCTCAGCTGCTCGCCGGTCTCGAGGTCGAAGAACGCCCCGCTCATGAAGCGCGTCCCGTGCGCCCCTCCGTAGAACCCGTAGGTGTCGGTCCTCGTGGCGACGATGCCGTCGGCGATCGAGGTGACCTCGATGACGCGGCCGTGGTCCTGCTGCTCGCCCGAGTCGTAGGTCCAGGCCTCGGCGGCCGCGCGGGAGTCCGCGACCTCCTGCGCGAAGCGCTCGTTCAGCACCTCGACGCCCGCGGGCGTCTCGCCGCCCTCCGCCTCGATGACCGGGTGGGACCAGCGCGCGTTCACGGCGAAATCCGTGCCGGGGCCCTGCGAGGACGCGAGGACGGAGGTCTCCTCCTGCTGGGTGACGGTGTAGCTCGCGGCGGCGCCGCCGTCCGCGGAGTCGCCGCCCCCGTCCTCGACGGCCGCCTCGAGCTCGTCGAGTACCCGCTGCGTCTCGTCGAGCCCGGCCACGGTCGCCTCATAGGTCTGCTGGTCGCTCGCGAACCCGTACAGCGGCACGTTCAGATCGACCTCGTAGCCGGCGATGGCGGCGTTCGTCTCGTCCGCGGACGCCTCCGCGCCGTTCAGGTAGCTGCGCGCGCCGTTCTGGGAGAACACGTGGTCGACGGTCGTCTCCGGGGAGAAGTCCGTCCCGTCGTAGGCGAGGTAGCGCACCGTGAGGCTCTCCTCGGCGTCGTCCTGGCGGTACTCCGACTCATCGCGCGCGATCGAGCGCAGGGCGGGCTCGCCGTCGTGCGTGAACGTCTGGAGGAAGAAGTAGCCGCCGTTGGTGGTCTCGAGGCTGCCCGGCTCGTCGTAGACGAGCTCGATGGACCCCTCGTCGGGCCGGTACGCCCAGACCTCGACGACGAAGCCCTCGAGCTGGCGGTCGAGGTACCCGGCGACATCCTTGCTCTCGAAGTCCCCGTTGCGGTTGTACGCGAGCAGGAGCTCCTCGGTGCCGTCGCCGTCGAAGTCGATGAGGCGCGCGATGCACAGGCCGCATGCCATGCAATCGCCCGTGTCGGAGGTGATGACCTGCGGGTCGCCGTAGGCGTCGAGGTACTCGCGGCATTTCTGCCAGTACAGCTCGTAGGCGCCCGGCTTCTCGTCGGCGTCCCCGGCGGGCGGGCCGACGACGATCTCGGCGTCGGCGTCGGGGTTGTCGGGCTCGTAGTCGGCGGGGAAGTCCCGCTGCCCGCCGTCGCCGTCGATGATGGCGACGCGCCAGGCGCCGGGTTCGACGTCGCCGAAGTCCGCGATCTGGAAGCCGCCGTCGCCGTCGACGTCGATGCGGTGGGGCGTCGTCTCGACGGAGGCGAGCGCCTCGTCGTCCGCGTCGGGCTGGATGAGGGCCACGCTGTAGGTGGTGAGCGGCGTGCCGCTCGCATCCTGCGGGCGGATGCGCGTGGTGGAGGATACGGGGACCGGGTCGGACTGGCCGTAGGCGACCGAGGCGGGGGAGCCGCCGAGGAACGCGACGGCGCCGATGACGAGGGCGAGCAGGACGGCGACGGCCACGACGATGCCGACGACGACCCCGCGGCCCGCCTTGGGCGCGGGCCCCGCGGGGGCGGGTGCGGGGGAGGGCTCTGCGGGAGCGGGCGGGACGGGAGGCGTCTGCTCCGGGGGAGCGGGCGGGACGGGGGCTGCCTGCTGGGGCGGCGCGCCGGGGGCGGGGACCGCCTGCTGGGGC
>NZ_JAQECM010000064.1:0-12054 GCF_027669965.1 Candidatus Collinsella stercoripullorum
GGCGTCCGAGGAGGGCGCCGCCGAGCCCGCGCCCGCCCGCGCCGCCGAACCCTCCCGCGCCGCCGCCGAGCGCCCCGTCGTCGACCCGGACAACCCCACCTTCGGCCAGCGCATGGTCATGACGCCGGAGGGCACGGACGAGGACGGCATCCCCGGGATGCCCCCCGCGCAGAAGCTCGTCATCGGGCTGTGCCTGCTGCTCGCCGTGGGCGGCGGCATCTGGGTCGTCCTGTCCAACGCGGGCGTCGTCTAGGCCCCGCCCGCCCCATCCCCCTCCGCGCGCCGGCATGCGCCCCGGCGCCGGCACCCCGGGCCCCTCCGCGGCCCGCGCTTCCTTGAACGAGAAGGAGCACACCATGGCATTGACCGACATCAGCAAACCGACCGACATCGCGATGCTCACCGACCTCTACGAGCTCACGATGGCGCAGGGCCTCTGGGAGCAGGGCAAGCAGGACGAGCAGGGCTGCTTCACCGCCTTCTACCGCGACCACCCCTTCGGCAGCGCCTACGCCGTCATGTGCGGCAGCGCGGAGCTCGCCGACCTCGTGGAGAACATGCGCTTCACCGACGAGGACATCGCCTACCTCGCCGGGCTCACGGCCCCCGCGGGCGGCAGCATGTTCTCCCCGGCGTTCCTCGAGTACCTGCGCGGCTTCACGCCCCATGTGGACATCGACGCCGTCCCCGAGGGCGAGCTCGTGTTCCCGCGCGAGCCGCTCGTGCGCGTGACGGGTTCGACCCTCGAGTGCCAGCTGCTCGAGACCGCCCTGCTGAACGCGATCGGCTTCCAGACGCTCGTCGCCACCAAGACGGCGCGCGTGGTCGCGGCGGCGAAGGGGCGCCCGGTGGCGGAGTTCGGCCTGCGCCGCGCCCAGGGGCCCGACGGCGGCATGGCGGTCGCGCGCGCGAGCTACGTGGCGGGGTGCGCGTCGACCTCGAACGTGCTCGCGGGCCGCAAGTACGGCATCCCCGTGTCGGGCACGCACGCCCACAGCTGGGTGATGTCCTTCGATTCCGAGCTCGAGGCGTTCCGCGCCTTCGCCGCCAGCAGCCCCAACAACTGCACGCTCCTGATCGACACCTATGACGTGCGCGAGGGCGTCGAGAACGCCATCACGGTCGCGCGCGAGATGGAGGCGCGCGGCGAGCGCCTCGCGGGCATCCGCATCGACTCGGGCGACCTGGCGAAGCTGTCCGCCTACGTGCGCGACCGCTTCGACGCCGAGGGCCTTCCCTACGTGAAGATCGTCGTCTCCAACGACCTCGACGAGTACACCATCCAGTCCCTGCTGAACCAGGGCGCGCCGGTCGACAGCTTCGGCGTGGGGACCAAGCTCGCCACCTGCTACGACCAGCCGGCGCTCGGCTGCGTCTACAAGCTGTCCGCCCACCGCGCGGGGTCGGACGCCCCCTGGACCCCCGTCGTCAAGCTCTCCGAGCAGCCCTACAAGCGCACCATCCCCGGCGTGCAGCGCGTGCGCCGCTACATGGACGCCGACGGCAGCCCGGTGTGCGACATGATCTACGACGAGGCCTACCTGGCGGGGGAGGGCGCCGCGCGCGGCACCGAGCTCGTCGCCGTCGACGACCCGGCCCTCGTGACCGAGGTGAGCGGGCTGGCCTACCGCGAGCTGCTCCAGCCCGTGGTGCGCGACGGCGTCGCCGTCGCCCCGCGCGAGCCGCTCGGGGAGGCCCGCGCCCGGTGCGCCGCGGCGCTCGGCTCGCTCGACCCCGTGTACAAGCGCTTCCTGTACCCGCAGTCCTATATGGTCGGCATGGAGCTCGGCCTGTCGCGCGTCCGCGACGAGCTCGTGCGCGAGCGCATGGCCGCCAGCAGCTCCGCCATCCCCTGGAAGCGCATCTAGCAGACGGACAGTCCCGGCAGGGGCGGGTCCGGGTCGGGGCGCCGCGCGCCCGGCCCGGGCCCGCCCTTTGCGGGCGCATCGACCCGAAAGGCTTGCCATGGCCGCATCAGCATCCTCACCGGCGAAGACGATGGTCGTGAAGATCGGCTCCTCCACGCTCGTGGGGCCCGACCGCGCGCTGCGCCGCGACTTCATCGCCGACCTCGCCGCCCAGGCCGACGAGCTCGCCGGGCTCGGCTGGCGCCTCGTGGTGGTGAGCTCCGGGGCCATCGCGTGCGGGGCCCCCGTCCTCGGCTTCGGGTCGCGCCCCGCGGACATGCCGAGCCTGCAGGCGTGCGCCTCGGTCGGGCAGTGCGTGCTGTCGGCCGCCTACGACGAGGAGTTCCGCGTCCGCGGCCTGCTCACCTCGCTCGTGCTGCTGACGCGCCAGGACACCGCCCGGCGCACCTCCTACCTGCATGCGCGCGACGCGCTCGGCAGGCTGGTCGAGCTCGGCGTGGTGCCCGTGGTCAACGAGAACGACACCGTCACCGTGGACGAGATCCGCTTCGGCGACAACGACACGCTCGCGGCGCTCGTCTCCTGCCTGGTCTCGGCGGACCTGTGCGTCACGCTCTCCGATATCGACGGGCTGTACACGGCCAACCCCGCGCTCGACCCCGACGCCCGCTTCATCCCGCGGGTGGACCGCATCGACGCGGGGATCATCGCGTCGGCGGGGGACTCGACGACCTCGGTGGGCACCGGCGGCATGATCACCAAGATCCGCGCGAGCCGTATCCTCATGACCGCCGGTATCGCGAGCGTGATCTGCAGCGGGGCCGAGCCCCGGGCGCTCGTGCGCCTGGCGCGCGGCGAGTCGGTGGGGACGCTGTTCGCCCCGCCCGCCGGCAGGCTCGACATCGCCCCGCGCAAGCTGTGGATCGCGCTGGGCGATTCGGCCCACGGCGCGGTGACGGTCGACGCCGGCGCCGTCCGCGCCATCGTCGAGGGCGGGTCCTCGCTGCTGCCGGTGGGCATCACCGCGGTCGAGGGCGATTTCCGCGCCGGCGCGACCCTCGACGTGCGCGACCCGGACGGCTTCACCGTGGCCCGCGGGCTTGCGCAGGCGGGGTCCGACGAGCTCAGGCTCGCCGCCGGCCGCCATCAGGACGAGATCGCCTCGAACCGCCTGCTCGCCGCGCTGGCGGGAAGGCCCGCCATCCACCGCGACGAGCTCATCGTCTTCGCGTGAGGGCCCTCGCCGCGCCCGCGGGCCGCGTGGCCGCCCCGGCGCGGCCGCACCGGGCCTAGCGCAGGGGCAGGCGGCCGAGCGAGCCCGCCTCCTCGAGCAGGTGCGCGAGGACCCGCGTGCCCGCGCGCAGGCCGTCGTGCTCGAACTCGTTGGTGACCCATGCCCGCGCGGAGCCCACGCGGGAGAGGGTGTCGAGCTGCAGGCCGGAGTCGACGTACATGTCGTCGAAGTAGACCGCCGCGGTGAGCGGGACCTCGTTGGCGGCCAGGCGGACCGGGTCGTAGACGCGGTCGAACCGCGTGTCCTCCATGAGCAGGTCCATGGCGCGGGCGAAGGGGGCGAGCTCCGGGCACTGCTCGAACATCCACGGGAAGCAGGCCTCGCCGGTGAACAGCAGCGGGCGCGCCGAGGCGTCGAACTCGGGCATGCGCGCCTTCTGCGAGGCCGCCGCCCAGCGGATGGGCGCGCAGTCCCCGTCCGCGTAGATGAGCTCCTGCAGCGTCCAGTAGAGCGGGTTGGCGCGCGTCGTGGTCCGCGCGAGCACGTCCATGAGGAAGCCCTCGGACAGCGCGGGCGCGTGCCCGCCCGACCGTGCGCCGAGGCCCCCGTCGAGCGCCTCGAAGGCGTGGTCCATGAGCCAGTGCATCCGCTCGAAGCTCGGCTTCATGCCGAAGTCGCTGCCGAGCAGCTGGAGGCGCTCGACGGTGAGGGGGCTGCCGTCCGGCAGCGGCACCGGCCGCTCCCCGAGCAGGTCGGCGAGGGCCGCCACGCGCTCGACGTCCTGCGGGTAGCGCTCGTAGTAGCGGCGCGTCTTGTCCGCCATGCGCGGGAAGGTGCGCGCGTAGACCTCCGCCGCGTCGCCCGGCACGTGGGGGATGCCCCCGCACACGAGGCTCGCGCAGACGCCCTCGGGGAACAGGGAGAGGTAGGCGAGGGTGAGGAAGCCGCCGTAGCTCTGGCCGAGGGTGGTCCACCTGCGCCCCTCGAACCGCGTCAGGCGCAGGTACTCGAGGTCGCGCACGATCGAGGGGGCGAGCAGCCGCTTCAGCAGGTCGGCCTGGGCGCGCGCGGGGTCGGCCCCCGCCGCCTCGGCGCGCTCCCCGAGCGCGGCCGCGCCCCTGCCGCTCACCCTGCTGCTGCGCCCGCACCCGCGCTGGTCGGGGAGGATGACGCGGTAGCGCTTGACGGCCTCCGAGAGCCAGGCGGGGTCGTCGGCCGAGCACGGGCGCGGGGACTCGCCGCCCGGCCCGCCCTGGAGGAAGACCATGAGCGGCAGGTCCTCGTCGGCGCGCGGGGTCGCAGACCACGCGGTAGAACAGCTTGATGCTCTCGGGCGCCCCGGGGATCGGCGCGGGGGCGGCGCCGCGCCGCATGGTGCTGCCCAGGGCGAGCAGGGCGGGCTCGAGCCCGCGCCAGTCGAGGGGGACGTCGATGGAGTGGTCCTCGACGAGCAGGCCGGGGACGAGGTAGCGGGCGAGTGCGGTCATGGGGCATCCTTTCGTCGGTCCGCCCGGCGCGCGGGCCGGGCCCTCCCATTGTCGCATGGGCGGCGCGCCCGCGCGCCGGCGCCGGATGGGCCCCGGGCATTTCGGGTACCATGGGTGGGACGCCTCAGGAAAGGAAGACCCATGTCCCAGGAAATCAACGCGTACGTCGAGCGGCTCGCCCGGGATGCCAAGGCGGCGTCGCGCCCCCTCGCCGCGGCGTGCGACGCCCAGCGCAGCGCGACGGTCCGCGCGATGGCGATCGCCCTGCGCGACCGCGCCGACCTGATCCTCGCCGCCAACGCCGAGGACATGGCGGACGCCCGCGCGGCGGGGACCGCCGACGGCCTGCTCGACCGCCTGCTGCTCACGCCCGAGCGCATCGAGGGGATGGCGGTCGGGCTGGAGCGCCTCGCATGCCTGCCCGACCCGGTGGGCCGCGTGCTCGAGCACCGCACCATCGACTGCGGGCTCGACCTCACCCGCGTGAGCGTGCCGCTCGGTCTCGTGGCCATGGTCTACGAGGCGCGCCCCAACGTGACCGCCGACGCCGCGGCCATCTGCATCCGCACCGGCAACGCCTGCATCCTGCGCGGCGGCTCGCTCGCCCAGCGCTCATGCGTCGCCATCGCCCGCGCCCTGGGCGACGCCGTGGAGGTCTGCGGGCTCCCCCGCGCGGCGGTGAGCATCATCGAGACGACCGACCGCGCCGCCACGGGCGCCCTCATGGGGCTGCGCGGCATCGTCGACGTCCTCATCCCGCGCGGCGGGGCGGGGCTCATCCAGCGCTGCGTGCGCGAGTCGCTCGTCCCGGTGATCGAGACGGGGACGGGCAACTGCCATGTGTACGTGCACGAGAGCGCCGACCTCGAGCGCGCCGAGGCCATCGTGGTGAACGCCAAGACGCAGCGCGTGGGCGTGTGCAACGCCTGCGAGTCGCTGCTCGTGGACGAGCGCGTCGCCGGGCCCTTCCTCGCGCGCATGCTCCCGGTGCTGGCGGAGCACGGCGTGCTCGTGCACGGCGACCCGGCGACCTGCGAGGCCGCCCGCGCCGCGGGGCTCGGGGAGGGGACCGCGTTCGTCCCCGCCACCGAGGAGGACTGGGGCCGCGAGTACCTCGCGCTCGAGATCTCGGTCAAGACCGTATCCGGCCTCCCCGAGGCCGTCGAGCACATCAACCGCTACGGCACCATGCACTCCGAGGCGATCGTCGCCCGGGACGAGGAGGCCTGCGAGCGCTTCCTCGCCGAGGTCGATGCGAGCTGCGTCTACGCCAACGCCTCGACGCGCTTCACCGACGGCGGCGAGTTCGGGCTCGGCGCCGAGATCGGCATCTCCACGCAGAAGCTGCATGCGCGCGGCCCCTTCGCCGCCGAGGCCCTCACCACCTACAAGTACGAGATCCGCGGGACCGGGCAGGTGCGCCCCTAGCACGCCGGTCGGGACGGGACGCATCGGCGCATATCGCCGGCGCCGCCCCGCGGCTATCATAGGGGTGTCGGCGACGCACGAGACACGGGAGGCTGCATCATGTTCGACGTGACGACCCTGGGAGAGGTACTGATCGACTTCACCGAGGCGGGGACCTCGGACGGCGGGATGTCGCTGTTCGAGCGCAACGCGGGCGGCGCCCCGGCGAACGTGCTCGTCGCGCTCCAGCGCCTCGGGCACTCCACCGCCTTCATCGGCAAGGTCGGGGCCGACATGCACGGCGAGTTCCTGCGCCGGACCCTCGAGGGGGAGGGCGTGGACTGCTCGGGGCTCGTCAGCGACCCCGCCTTCTTCACCACGCTCGCCTTCGTGGCGCTCGCGCCGTCCGGCGAGCGCACCTTCTCGTTCGCGCGCAAGCCCGGCGCCGACACGCGGATCGCGCCCGATGAGCTCCCGCGCGACGTCATCGCGTCCTCCCGCGTCTTCCATGTGGGGTCGCTGTCGCTGACCGACGAGCCGGCGCGCTCGGCGACGCGCGCCGCCATCTCCCTGGCGCGCGAGGCGGGCTGCACCCTGTCCTACGACCCCAACTACCGTGCGAACCTGTGGTCCTCGCCCGAGGCCGCGGCCGAGCAGATGCGCTCCGTGATCGCCGATACGGACCTCATGAAGATCTCGGACGAGGAGTGCGCGCTGCTCACGGGCGCCGCCGACCCCGAAGACGCCGCCCGCGCGCTGGTCGACGCGGGCGTGAAGGTCGCGGTGGTGACCCTCGGGGGGTCGGGCGCCTACGTGCGCTGCGCCGAGGGCGGCCGGACGGTGCCCGGTTTCCCCGCCGAGGTCGTGGACACCACGGGTGCGGGCGACTCGTTCTGGGGCGGCTTCCTGGCGGCGTTCTGCGAGAGCGGCCTTCCCGCCGATGCGGTGACGCTCGATGACGCCGAGCGCTTCGCGCGCATGGGCAACGCCGTCGCGTCGCTGTGCGTGCGCGGCCGCGGGGGCATCCCGTCCATGCCCGACCGCGCCGCCGTCGAGGCCCTGCTTCCGTAAGGGCCGCGGGGGCGGACGCCGCGGCGGGGAGGATCCATGCGAAAGGGGCCGCCCGCACCGCGCGATGCGGTGCGGGCGGCCCCGAAGCGCTCTGCCGTGCGGGCGCGGTCCCTTCCCGGCGCCTGCTCGCCGCTACCGGGCGTCGGCCGCGCCGAAGGTGTCGCGGTCGGGGGCGAAGGACTGCATCGCCTCGATGGTGCGCGCGAACAGCTCGTCGAGCTCCCAGCCGAGCATCTCGGCGCCCGAGCGGATGACGTCGCGGTTCACGCCGGCCGCGAAGCGCTTGTCCTTGAACTTCTTCTTGAGGGACTTCACGTTGAAGTCCATCACGCTCTTGGACGGGCGCATCACGACGGCCGCGCCGATGAGCCCCGTGAGCTCCTCGCAGGCGAACAGGATCTTCTCCATCTGGAGCTCGGGGCGGGGCAGGTCTTGGTTGAAGTCGCTCGTGTGCGTCTGGATGGCGCGGATGAGCTCGGGGGTGCCGCCCGCCGCCTCGATGTCGGCGGCAGCGTAGACCGTGTGGTTCATCGGGTCGTCGGCGTGCTCCTCCCAGTCGAGGTCGTGAAGCAGCCCCACGATGCCCCAGAACTCCTCGTTATCCGGGTCGAATTCGCGGGCGAAGTAGCGCATGACCTGCTCGACCGTCTCGCCGTGCTCGATGTGGAACGGGTCCTTGTTGTGCTCGAGCAGAAGCGCGCGGGCCGCCTCGCGCGTCATGCCCGCAGAAAGCCTGTCAGCCACAGATCCTCCCATCCGCCGCCCCGCGGGGCGGCATCTACGAAAAAAGGCGCCCGTGACCCTGCCTTATAGCGCGTGCGCGCCGTACCTGCGGTCAGAGCCGGACACCTTGGTTCCCCCATCCGGTGAAGGGGGAGGCTTGATATGAGGTGAATGTAGCACGCGCCCCGATGCCGGTCAACGGCCCGGAGGGCGAGCGCGGGGCAGCCGCCGGGGGCCGCCCCGCGCACCCTAGTTGTCCGCGATCTCACCTGCGGCGACGGCGGCGGCGTGCAGGCGCGCGTCGGCATCCTGCTCGCTCACGCCGAGCGCGACGGCGAACTCCTCGACGGAGCGGCGGCGCGCCTCCTTGTAGACGCGCATGTAGTAGCTGCTCGGCTTGCGGGCGTGCTCCTCGGCGTCGCGGATGCGGCTGCGCATCGTCTTGGCGACGCGCAGGGTCTCGGGCGCCCCGAGCTTGAGCTGGCCTTTGAAGTAGCTCTCCTCGAGCGAGCTGTTGCGCTCGGTGAAGGGGTCGCATTCGAGGGAGGCGTAGCCGTCGATGAGCGCCTCGGCCTCCTCCCTCGAGATGCAGGCGTGCAGGCGGGCGGCCTGCGCCACGGGGTAGAGCAGGCGGGTGCGCGCGTGGCCGGATCTGGCTTCCAGGACGATCATGGGCGCGGGCCCGTCCTCGAAGTCCATGACGGTGCAGACCCCTTGCCCGGGATGGATGACGTGCTCTCCGATGCTGAACATGCTTCCTCCAACTGATGAGCTGTGACACTTGTATAAGAATACCATGTTTACGTGCGGTTTTTCTAAAAACAGCCACATAAACGGCACATTTGGCGTTCCGACCCCCTGCAAGGCGGCCAAGCCGGACGGAGCTGCCCGCATCTGCCCGGAAGGCGCAAGACGGCCAGCTCGCAGGGCGAATCGGGCGCCCATAACTTTTGCATATTGGGGGAGCGCACGGGGGCGTGCAGGCGCCCTGTGCTAGAGTAGGGGCACGTTGCAGCACAGATCCCGTCGCCGGTGCGGTGCGGCGGGCACATTCGGAGGAGGACACATGCCCGAGAAGATCGAAGAGCTGGTTCGCGCCGCGCTCGCGGCCGCCCAGGAGGCGGGCGACCTGCCCGCGTTCGAGCTGGAGGACTGCGGTGTCGAGCGTCCGGCGGACACTTCTCACGGCGAGTGGACGTCCACCATGGCGATGCGCTCGGCCAAGCTCGCCCACTGCGCGCCCCGCAAGATCGCCGACGCGCTCATCGCGCATATGCCCGCTGACCCGAGCATCGAGAAGGTCGAGGTCGCCGGCCCCGGCTTCATCAACTTCTATCTGTCTGTCGCTGCCAAGAACGCCGTGTTCGCCGAGGCGCGCGAGCAGGGGATGGACTTCGCCCGCTCCAACGTCGGCGGCGGCGTGAAGACCCAGGTCGAGTTCGTGTCCGCCAACCCCGTCGGCCCCATGCACGTGGGTCACGGCCGCTGGGCCGCGCTGGGCGACTCCATGTGCCGCGTGATGGAGCACGCCGGCTACGACATCGAGCGCGAGTTCTGGATCAACGACTACGGCAACCAGATGAACACGTTCGGCAACTCCATTTCCAAGCGCTATATGCAGCTTGCCGACATCATGGACAAGCAGGGCTGCGACATTGACGCCGCCCGCGACTTCCTCGCCAAGGATCGCGACAACTACGTTCAGGACGAGGCCGACGAGCATCCTGATAGCCATCCCTACATGGATGAGTTCACCGCCGATTTGGGCAAGGACTCCTACGGCGGCACCTACATCATCGACGAGGCCGCTGCCTTCTGGAAGAGCGACGGCGACCAGTGGGTGAACGCCGACCCGCAGGAGCGCATGCTCTCCTTCCGTGAGCGCGGCTACCAGAAGATGCTCAAGGACATGAAGGACACCTGCCACGACGTGCGCTGCGACTTCGACGTGTGGATGAGCGAGCGCACCATGTACCAGAAGGATTGGACGGGCACCTCGCCGGTCGAGCGCGCCTACGCCAAGCTGGACGAGATGGGCTACCTCTATCGCACCGATGACGGCGCGCTGTGGTTCAAGTCCACCGCCTTCGGCGACGACAAGGACCGCGTCATCCAGAAAACCAACGGCGACTACACCTACTTCTCGTCCGACATCGCCTATCACTGGAACAAGTTCCAGCGCGTCGACCTCGTTCTCGACATCTGGGGTGCCGACCACCACGGCTACATCGCCCGCGTCAAGGCTGTCTGCGACGCTCTGGGCTACCCCGGACAGTTCGAGGTGCCGCTGGGTCAGTTCGTGAACCTGCTGCGCTCCGGCAAGCCGGTCCGTATGTCCAAGCGCAAGGGCACGATGATCACGTTCCGTGAGCTCATCGACGAGGTCGGTGCCGATGCTGCCCGCTACACGCTCGTTTCCCGCTCCTCCAACCAGACCATCGACTTCGATATCGATGCCGTCAAGGAGAAGAGCCAGTCCAACCCCGTGTACTACGTGCAGTACGCGCATGCCCGCATCTGCTCCATCCTGCGCAAGGCCGCCGGCGTCACGCCCGAGCAGGCCGACCTCATGGGCATGGAGAACGTCGCCGTCAAGGCCATCTACGGCGATGTCGACTATGCGCTGCTCACCGATCCCACCGAGCTTGCGCTCGCCCGTAAGCTCTCCGAGCTGCAGGACCTCATCGCCGGCGCCGCCCGCGATCGCGCCCCGTTCCGCCTCACGCACTACGTCGAGGAGCTCGCCTCCGCGTTCCACAGCTTCTACGCTGCCTGCCAGGTGCTGCCGAGCGAGGGCCATCCGGTCGAGCCCGAGCTCGTCCGCGCGCGTCTGGCCGCGTGCGACGCCGTTCGCTCGGTGATCGCCCTGTGCCTGTCGCTGATCGGCGTGTCCGCGCCGACGCGCATGTAGCGACCTTCGCGCGGCCGTCCGGATGCGTTCCGGGCGGCCGCCTTTTTTCTTTCGCGCCGCCCGGGAGGCCCGGGCACGGCGCGGGCGCTCGCCGCGCCCCGCATCCTTCCCGCCGGCGCCGCCCCCGCGCCGAGCTGCGGCATCTCACCGCCCGGATGGGCGCGTCGGGCGAATTGTGCTATAGTTGCGTTGCTGTTTGCAGCATATCCTGTCTACAACCCCCATGCGAACCGCCGCGGCGCCTGTTCCCGGCGGCGCATCGTGCCGTTTTCCTGCGCGGGCAGTCCGCGCCATCTCATCTCCCCAAGGGTACGGGCCGCGACCGCGCGGCTGCATATAAGGAGGTACTGCCATGAAGTTCTTCATCGACACCGCCGACCTCGACGAGATCGCCGAGGCCAAGAGCTGGGGATGCCTCGCCGGCGTCACCACCAACCCCTCGCTGTACGCGCGCACCGGCGGCAAGCTCGCCGATTTCGAGCCGCATATGCTCAAGATCGCCGAGCTGTGCGAGGGCCTTCCCGTCTCCGCCGAGTCCACGGCGACCACGGCCGAGGGCATGATCGAGGAGGGCCGCCGCCTGGCCGCGCTCGCGCCGAACATCTGCGTCAAGCTCCCCGTGTGCGAGGCCGGCCTCGCCGCCTGCCGCGCCCTGGCCGACGAGGGGGTCCGCATCAACATGACCCTCGTGTTCTCCGCCCCGCAGGCGCTGCTCGCCGCGAACGCCGGCGCCCGCTACATCTCCCCGTTCGTCGGCCGTTTCGATGACATCGGCGAGGACGGCATCTCCCAGCTCGCCGACGTCGTGGCCTGCATCAAGAACTACGACTGGACGGGCAAGAACGTGGACGACACGGTCGAGATCATCACCGCCTCCGTGCGCACCCCCAACCACGTGACCCAGGCCGCGCTTCTCGGCGCCGACATCGCCACCGTGCCGTTCGGCGCGCTGAAGAAGTGCCTCAAGCACCCGCTGACCGATCAGGGCCTCGCCTCCTTCGAGGCCGACTGGAAGAAAGTAGTTGAGCAGGCATAGTGGCAGACGAACGCAACGATTCGATGAACGGCGAGCAGACCGCGGCCGCCCCGGCTCCGGCCGCCCCTGCCGAGCCCGCGGCACCCGAGGCCGCCGCCCCGCGCCGCCGTACCCGCAGGACGAAGAAGGAGGCGGACGCCGTCGAGGCGCCCGCCTCCCCGGCGGGCGGGGACGCCCTGACCGATGACGCGCCCGCGCGGTCGCGCTCGCGCAAGAAGGCCGAACCCGCCGAGGTCAGCCCCGAGGTCGCCCAGGCGCGCGCCCTCGCGCAGATCTCCCAGGCCCAGGTCGTCCGCCGCCAGCGCCGCGAGGAGCAG
>NZ_JAQECM010000065.1:0-11628 GCF_027669965.1 Candidatus Collinsella stercoripullorum
GCCGTCGCGGCCATCCCCGAGGGCCTGGTCGCCGTCGTGACCATCGTTCTTTCCATCGGCGTCACCAAGATGGCCAAGCGCCAGGCCATCATCCGCAACCTGTCCGCCGTCGAGACCCTCGGCTGCACCCAGGTCATCTGCTCCGACAAGACCGGCACCCTCACCCAGAACAAGATGACGGTCGTCAAGCACGAGCTCGCCTCCTCCGAGGAGAAGCTGCTGGCCGGCATGGCCCTGTGCTCCGACGCCAAGTGGGACGAGCAGGCCGGCGAGGCCGTGGGCGAGCCCACCGAGTGCGCGCTCGTCAACGATGCCGGCCGCGCCGGGATGCAGGGGCTGGACATCGAGCACCCGCGCGTGGGCGAGGCCCCGTTCGACTCCGGCCGCAAGATGATGTCCGTTGTGGTCGAGGAGGCCGACGGCTCCTTCGAGCAGTACACCAAGGGCGCACCCGACGTCATCTTGAACCTGTGCACGCAGATCTACGAGGACGGCAAGATCGTTCCCATGACCGATGCCAAGCGCGATGAGCTGCTCGCCGCCAACAAGGCCATGGCCGACGAGGCGCTGCGCGTGCTCGCGCTCGCCAGCCGTACCTACGACACCAAGCCGACCGACTTCTCCGCCGAGGCACTCGAGAACAACCTCGTGTTCTGCGGTCTGTCCGGCATGATCGACCCCGAGCGTCCCGAGGTGGCTCCGGCCATCAAGGAGGCCCACGGCGCCGGCATCCGCACCGTCATGATCACCGGCGACCACATCGACACCGCCGTGGCCATTGCCAAGAACCTCGGCATCGTCGAGGGTCGCGACCAGGCCATCACCGGCGCCGAGATCGACAAGATGTCCGATGCCGAGCTCGACACGCAGATCGAGAAGTACGGCGTGTACGCGCGCGTCCAGCCCGAGCACAAGACCCGCATCGTCGAGGCGTGGAAGTCCAAGAACAAGGTTGTTGCCATGACCGGCGACGGTGTCAACGACGCGCCCTCCATCAAGCACGCCAACATCGGCGTGGGGATGGGCATCACCGGCACCGACGTCACCAAGAACGTCGCCGACATGGTGCTCGCCGACGACAACTTCGCCACCATCATCGGTGCGTGCGAAGAGGGTCGTCGCATCTACGACAACATCCGCAAGGTCATCCAGTTCCTGCTGTCCGCGAACCTGGCCGAGGTCTTCTCGGTGTTCGCCGCCACGCTCATGGGCTTCACCCTGTTCCAGCCCATCCAGCTGCTGTGGGTCAACCTCGTCACCGACTGCTTCCCGGCGCTCGCGCTCGGCATGGAGGAGGCCGAGGGCGACATCATGAAGCGCAAGCCGCGCAACGCCACCGACGGCGTGTTCGCCAACAACATGGGTCTCGATACCATCGTCCAAGGTCTTATCATCACCGTGCTGGTGCTCGCGAGCTTCTTCTGCGGTGTCTACTACGACCTGGGCACGATCGACCTGTCGCAGCTCGCCACCACCATGGCTGACGAAGAGGGCGTCATGATGGCGTTCATCACCCTCAACATGGTCGAGATCTTCCACTGCTTCAACATGCGCAGCCGCCGTGCTTCCATCTTCCATATGAAGAAGCAGAACAAGTGGCTGTGGGGTGCCGCGATCCTCGCGCTCATCCTCACGCTCATCGTGGTCGAGGTCGACGCCCTGTCCATGATCTTCTTCGGCGTCGAGCATCTCGAGCCTAAGGGCATGATCACCGCGCTCGTGCTCGGCTTCCTGATCATCCCGCTGGTGGAGATCTACAAGGCCATCATGCGCGCCGTGGAGAAGGACGCCTAACCGTCCGCTTCCGGTTCCGCCAGAGCCCGGGAAGGCCCCGGAGGGTTGCCGCCACGGCGCCCTCCGGGGCCTTCGCCGTACATGCGCAGGGTGTTCCGCGGCGGTGGGGGGATGCGCGTTTGATGGCAGATGGGGCAGTTCCCCGTGTCGCGATGGGGGAATCGGCGGGACCGCCCGCGGCCCGGCGCCGCGGGGGCGGGCGGACATCCCGCCGCCCCGATGGCGGGCGCGCGCCGCGCGGTCCCGGTGCGCATCCCGCTCCTGCCCGGTCCGATGCACATAGTACGGAGACCACGGGGCGCTCGGCTCCCGCGGGCAATTCTCGCGATTTGTATCATGGCCTTTTCCGGGGAGAGTCTGTAGGCTTGAATCCGTCGTTATAGGGTATTATTGCTAGTCACTGCAAGACGCCAGCTAACATGGCAGCCTTGAAGGGCCCTTGCCCCGCTCTCCTGGGGAATTATGATCGGGCTTCAACCTGTTGGTTGGCACGACACCCAGGAGGAAGAAAGGTATGGAGAAAGAGTACCTGGCTTCGGCTGAGGATGTGCTGGAAGCGCAGTCCTCGAATGCCGAGACGGGCCTGACCGGAGCCGTGGCGCAGCAGCGCCTCTCCGAGTTCGGTCCCAACAAGCTCGATGAAGAAGAGAAGACACCGCTGTGGAAGCGCTTCTTCGAGCAGATGGCGGACCCCATGGTCATCATGCTGATCGCCGCCGCCGCCATCTCCGCCATCACGGGTACCATCCAGGGTGAGCCCGAGTGGGCCGACGTCATCATCATCCTCACCGTCGTCGTCATCAACTCCGTGCTCGGCGTGGTCCAGGAGGCCAAGTCCGAGCAGGCCCTCGCCGCCCTCCAGGAGATGAGCGCCGCCCAGTCCAAGGTCATCCGCGACGGGAAGCTCGAGCACCTGCCGAGCGCCGACCTGGTCCTCGGCGACATCGTCCTGCTCGAGGCCGGCGACTCCGTCCCCGCGGACTGCCGCATCATCGAGAGCGCCTCGATGAAGATCGAGGAGGCCGCCCTCACCGGCGAGTCCGTCCCGGTCGAGAAGCACACCGATCCCATCGTGCTCGCCGAGGGCACCGACGACGTGCCGCTGGGCGACCGCAAGAACATGTGCTACATGGGCTCCACCGTGGTCTACGGCCACGGTACCGCCGTCGTGGCCGCCACCGGCATGAAGACCGAGATGGGCAAGATCGCCGACGCGCTCACCACCGCCAAGAAGGAGCTCACCCCGCTGCAGATCAAGCTGAACGAGCTCTCCGGCATCCTGACCAAGCTCGTGCTCGGCATCTGCGTGGTCATCTTCGCCGTCGACCTTCTCCGTCACGGCGGTGAGCTCGGCAGCAACCCCGAGATGATCCTCGACACCTTCATGGTCGCCGTGTCGCTCGCCGTCGCGGCCATCCCCGAGGGCCTGGTGGCGGTCGTCACCATCGTCCTCTCGATGGGCGTCACCAAGATGTCCAAGCGCCAGGCCATCATCCGCAAGATGACCGCCGTCGAGACCCTCGGCTGCACCCAGATCATCTGCTCGGATAAGACCGGCACCCTCACCCAGAACAAGATGACCGTCATCAAGCACGAGGTCGAGGGCCCCGACGAGCTGCATGTCCGCGCCATGGCCCTGTGCTCCGACGCCAAGTGGGACCCGTCCGCCGGCGAGTCCATAGGCGAGCCCACCGAGTGCGCGCTCGTCAACGATGCCGCCAAGCTCGGCTTCTACGAGGGCGGCAACGCCGAGAGGTACCCGCGCGTGGGCGAGGCCCCGTTCGACTCCGGCCGCAAGATGATGTCCGTCGTGGTGAAGACCCCCGAGGGCACCTTCGAGCAGTACACCAAGGGCGGCCCCGACGTGGTGCTCGGCCGCTGCACCGAGGTCATGAACGCCGACGGCTCCGTCGAGCCCCTGACCGACGCGCGCCGCGAGAAGATCATGGCCGCCAACAAGGAGATGGCCAACCAGGCGCTGCGCGTGCTCGCCTCCGCCGTGCGCATGCACGACGGCCAGCCCGCCGACTGCAGCCCCGAGGCCCTCGAGCACGACCTCACCTTCGTGGGCCTGTCCGGCATGATCGACCCCGAGCGCCCCGAGGTCGCCCCGGCCATCGCCGAGGCCAAGGAGGCCGGCATCCGTCCCGTCATGATCACGGGCGACCACATCGACACCGCCGTGGCCATCGCCAAGAACCTCGGCATCTGCGAGGACGCCAGCCAGGCCATCACCGGCGCCCAGCTCGACAAGATCTCCGACGAGAACTTCAAGGACAAGGTCACCGAGTACAGCGTGTACGCGCGCGTCCAGCCCGAGCACAAGGCCCGCATCGTCGACGCCTGGAAGAGCCGCGACAAGATCGTCGCCATGACCGGCGACGGCGTGAACGACGCCCCGTCCATCAAGCGCGCCGACATCGGCGTGGGCATGGGCATCACCGGCACCGACGTCACCAAGAACGTCGCCGACATGGTGCTCGCCGACGACAACTTCGCCACCATCATCAACGCGGTAGAGGAAGGCCGTCGAATCTACGACAACATCCGCAAGGTCATCCAGTTCCTGCTGTCCGCCAACATCGCCGAGGTGCTCTCGGTCTTCGTGGCGACGCTCGTGGGCTTCACGATCTTCCAGCCGGTCCAGCTGCTGTGGATCAACCTCATCACCGACTGCTTCCCCGCGCTCGCGCTCGGCATGGAGGAGGCCGAGGGCGACATCATGAAGCGCAAGCCGCGTAACGCCACCGACGGCGTCTTCGCGGGCGGCATGGGTGTCGACATCGTCTTCCAGGGCGTCATCATCACGCTGCTCGTGCTCGCCTCCTTCTTCGTGGGCGTGTATTTCGACATGGGCTACATCGACATCGCCGACATGATCGCCGGCACCGCCGACGAGGAGGGCGTCACCATGGCGTTCATCACCCTGTCGATGGTCGAGATCTTCCACTGCTTCAACATGCGCAGCCGCCGCGCGTCGCTGTTCTCCATGAAGAAGCAGAACAAGTGGCTGTGGGGCGCCGCGCTGCTCGCGCTCGTGCTCACCGTCGTGGTCGTCGAGTTCCACCCGCTGGCCGTCATGTTCGGCTTCATGGAGCTGCCGCTCGAGGCGCTCGCCTGCGCCATCGGCCTGGCCTTCCTGATCATCCCGATCATGGAGGTCTACAAGGCCATCATGCGCGCCGTGGAGAAGAACGACTAGCGCATCGCCTCGCATCCGTTCCGTCCGAACCGGACAGGACTGACAGATCCGCTGCAACGGGAGCCCTTCGGGGCTCCCGTTTTCGTTCGTATCCGTCGGGCTGGCAAATAATCGCTGTTTCGGGGAGGGTTGCCGACGCCCGGGCTCCCGTTCGGATGGTCCTCGGGGCGCTCCGGGTCCGGTGGCGCGGGGTTCGGGGTGGCGTGCAGCCCGCCTGCTCCGGCTTCGGCACCGTTTTGTCCGCTTCAAGAAGCTGAACGGCCCCTTGATGGCGCCGGCGCTCCCCGTCCCCGGAAGGAGGCGCGTCCGCTCGGACGGCCGACCCTCCCCGAAACGGCGAAATCGTGCCAGATTCCCGAAAACGAACGGAACGTGCGTGCGGCAGTGGGCGTCGAGGCGGTCCGCGGCGCGCCCGGGGCACCCTCCCGGACCCGGGAGCTGTCCCGGGCGCGCGTCCACCCCCGCAGGCCGGGAGCTGTCCCGGGCGCGCGCCCACCCTCCCACGTCCGGGGGCTGCCCCGGGTGCGCGCCCATCCGGCCGGGATGTGCGCCGTGACGTCGCGTCGGAGCGCAAAGGTGGTTCGCGGACCATGGGATCGGGGCGCCCGCCCGCATATAGTCTGAACCGTCATCGGGTATGGGGATCGAGAACACCGCAAGGACACGTGCACACCGTAAGGACACGTGGGGGCGGGGCGGAGCCCGTACCATGGAGATGACGGGGAAGGGGCGCGCGACAGGGCGGTCCGTATCGTCGGGACGCCGGCAGATGCCCGCGACGCGAGCGGCCTTTCCACCGTATGGCCGTCGACGCGGTGGGAAAAACCGCGCAACCCGCTTTCCCTCCCCTGCGCCGGGCGGGCCTCAGCTTTTTTGCCGCTTTCCTCCTTTCACGGCGAAAGAGCTGAAGCCCGCCCGGCGTCTCTCGTTTGCGGGAGCATCCCGCGCCCGCATGCGGTCACGGCCCCCGATGGGATACACTGGCTGGGGAAACGCCGGGGAGCCGCCCTCGGCCACCCGCGGGGCGCGCGGGGGGCGGGCGGGCCGCCCGGCGGAAGCGAGCATGGCTATGATGCGGACGAAAGGGGAGCGCGTGGGCAAGACGGCCAAGGCGAGGGGCAGGCGCGGGACGGCGGGGCGCCGGGGAGGCGCGGCCCCCGATCGGGAGACGCTCGTCGCCGCGCTGCCCAAGCTGGACATGCTGCGCGACGTCCCGTCCTTCTCCGACCTGCGGGCCGATGCGGCGCAGGTCGCGGCGTTCGAGGAGTTCGCCTCGGCCGTCGGGCGCGAGGACGGCGGCGCCGCGGACGAGATGCGCCTCGGTTTCGTGGTGCGCCTGGACCGCGGGTTCCCCCTCGTGGCGACGGACGGCGGCACCTTCCGCGCGGAGCATGCCGTCGGCTTCGCCAAGCGCCGCGGCGAGGGCGAGCGCCTGCTGCCCGCCATCGGCGACTGCGTGGCCGTCCGCGTCGCGCCCGGCCACGATATGGGCGTGATCGAGCGCGTCCTGCCGCGGCGCACGGTCTTCGAGCGCTGGCGGGGCAAGAGCCGCGGGGAGCGCCAGGTGCTCGCCGCCAACATCGACACCGTCCTCATCGTCCAGCCGCTCGGGTCCTCCCGCGACACCCCGGCGCTCGTGCGGGACCGCATCGCCCGCTCCCTCGTGCTCGTGCGGGACTGCGGGGCGGAGTCCGTGGTGGTCCTCACCAAGGCCGACCGCTGCGACGCCGCGGAGCTCGCCCGCGCGCAGGCGGAGGTGCGCCGCCTGGCGGGCGGGGACGTGCGGGTGCTCGCGACCTCGTCGGCGACGGGCGAGGGCCTGGACGAGGTGCGCTCCTGCGTGCCCGCCGGCAGCTGCGCGATGATCCTGGGGGAATCGGGCGCCGGCAAGTCCACGCTGCTCAACGCCCTGCTCGGCCATGAGGCGCTCGCCACCGGCGAGGTGCGCGAGCGCGACGACATGGGCCGCCACACCACCGTCGCGCGCGTGATGGTCTCCCTGCCCGACCCGTGCGGCGTGATCGCCGACGCGCCGGGCCTGCGCAGCCTGCCGCTCGTCGGCCATGAGCGCGGTCTCGCGCGGACCTTCCCCGAGATCGTCGCCGCGGCGCGCGGCTGCCGCTTCAACGACTGCACCCATACGCACGAGCCCGGCTGCGCCGTGCGCGCGGCGGTCGGGGACGGCGAGGTCGACGAGCTTCGGCTCGAGGCCTTCCTCTCGCTCGCCGTCGAGATGCGCGTGAGCGCCCAGAGCCTCGATCCCGACGTGCACCTGTAGGGCGCATCCGCGCGGCCTCCCCGTGCGGCGGGCCGTTTTCGTCGTCGCCCCCTTGCGCCATATCGCTTCTGTCACCGGCTGCCCCCGCATGCGCCGCCGCGTGCGATACAGGGCCGAGGCGCCGCCGCGGCCCCTGGGGGCGTGCCGGCGCCTGGCCCTTGCGGCCTCCTGTAATCCGCAGCGCGCTCCGAGACGGCGTTCGGCGCCGCGCTATCCGGAAGCGCGCCGGCCGCCTCCGTGCGCCCCGCCGCGTCCGGTGAGGCCGCCCTGCCTTGCCGCCGGCCCGCCCCCGTGCCCCGCCTCCCCTTACCGGAATCCGAACGCGCTGGAAAGAACGGGGGAAGGCCCCCGTAAGGTCGCGCGCGACTTCCCGAACTCGAGGTCCGCCGCCCCGCCGCCGCCCCGCACAATGGTCGCGAGCCCGCAGGGCCCGGCGGCCCGACGGGCGCGCCGGAGCGTGCGGGGCGAGGCGGTTCCGATGGGGGGTGCGCGGTGAAGCGTAGGGTGAGACTCGCGATCAGCATGGTATGCGGTGTCGCGGCTGCGATGACGGCGTTCGCGTACGCCTCGTCGGTCCGCGCCGAGGCGGAGCGCGCCCAGCGGGAGGCGCTCGCCCGCTACGGCGGCGACCTCGTCCCGGTCTGCGTCGCGACGCGCGACATCGAGCCGGGGGACACGCTGGACGAGACCAACATCGCGGTGGAGGAGTGGGTCGCGAGCCTGCTGCCCGCCGATGCGAGCACCTCGGTGGGCGATCTGGCGGGCAAGGTGGCGACCTCGCGCATCCCACGCCGGGCGGTCCTGTGCCCGGTATACCTCGAGCACCCGGGAGACGGGCTCGAGGTTCCCGAGGGCATGGCCGCGGTCTGCGTGGCGAGCGACCCCGAGCACGCGATGGGAGGGGCGCTCGAGCGCGGCGACGAGGTGGACGTCTACGTGTCGCGCGACGGGGTCGCCGACCGCCTGGCCGGGGCGCGCGTGCTCGATACGAGCGCGCTCGCATCGGGAGGGGGTGAGGTGAGCTGGGTGACGCTCGCGGTCGACCCCTCCGCGGTGGAGGAGCTCATCGCCGCCACGACCCGGGCCCAGGTGACCCTCACGGTCGCCGGGGCGCAGCCGGAGGGCGACGGGGCGGATGACGACGGCACCGGGCCCGGCGCGGAGGGGACGGGCTCCGAAGGCGCCGATGCGGATCAGGGGAAGGGTGACGCGTGATGGGGGCGATCTGGCTCGTGTGCTGCTCGGGCGACGAGATGGCGACAGTCCGCCGCGAGATCGGGGCGCGGGACGCCTCGGCCCAGCTGGTGCGTTTCGCCGACCAGCGGACGCTGCTCGGCGTGCTGGACGTGTTCGCCGGCGCCCGGGGAGGGGCGGCGATCTTCGCGCACGGCGGGGAGGAGCGCACGGAGCGCACCGTAGCCGAGCTCGCGCGCGACGGCCGCGCGGAGTCGATCCTGGTGTTCACCGACGAGCCGGATGCGGGTGCGATCGCGCGCCTGTTCTACGCCGGTGCGACCGAGGTCATCGCGGCAGGGGGCATCTCCGATCCGGACGATGCGTCGGGTGCGCGCACGAAAGAGGGTCCCGGTATCGAGCGTCCTCGGCGTCCCCCTGCCTGCGATGGCCCCGACCTCGAGATCCCTCCCTGGCCGCTTCCCCCGTCCGTCGGAAGGGGGTCGGGCGGGGCGCCGCACGCGGCCGCGTCCGGCTCCGGGCGGGCCCGCGTCTCAGGTGCGGACGCGCCTGCCGATGCGGGGGCGCGGAAGGCTCCCGCGCCATCGCCCGCGCAGACGGGCCCCTCCCCGGAGGCGGCCGATGCGAACCCGGTGCCCGGGGGCGCCAGCTGCGACGAGGGGACGAAGCCGGCGGGCGCCGCGACGGCGCCTGCGGCGACGGAGCCCGGCGGCGAGGTGCCCGCGGCGGCGGGCGCGATGGTGCCGGAGGGCGCTACGGCTCCGGCGGGGCCGGAGAGGCCCGTATCGGCTCCGGCTCCGGGCGCCCCTGCCGTCGGCGCGGGACGGGGCGCGTCCTCCCCGGGTGCCCCGGTCCGCCATGCGGCCGAAGCGCCCGCGGCGGGGTCCTCGGGGCGTCGCGCCCCCGTCATCGCCGCGATCTCGGGGCGCGGGGGCTGCGGCAAATCGACCGTGGTGGCGGCCATGGCCTGGTGGGCGGCGCACATGGGGCTGCGCGCCGCGGTGATCGACTTCGACCTGATGTTCGGCAACCTTGCCGACCTGATGGGCGTCGACCAGCTGCGCGACATCGCGGGGCTCGTCGCGTCCGACGACTCGTCGTCCTGCTCGCAGCAGGCGATCGAGGCGACCGCCATGCGCATCGCCCCCGGGCTCACGCTGTGGGGGCCGTGCTCCCTCCCCGAGCAGGCCGAGCTCCTGTCGGGCCCCGGGGAGGGCCTGATCGACGCCCTGCGCGGCGAGGCCGACGTGATCTTCGCGGACACCTCCGTGTTCTGGGGCGATGCGGCGGCCGCCGTCGTGGCGCGCAGCGACCGGTGCCTCGTGGTGGGGTCGGGCGGCGTCTCGTCGGACGCGTCGACGGCCCGCGCCGTCGCGCTCGCGTCGCGCATCGGGGTGCCCAAGACGAGGATGACGAGCGTGTTCAACAGGTTCGGGGCCGCCGGCTGCGACGAGGAGCGCGCCATGCGCTTCGAGATGGCGGTGGCGCTGCGCTCGCGGATGCGCATCGCCGACGGAGGCTCGTTCGTGTCCGACCTGCTGTCGTTCGGCCGCCTGGGGGACCTCATGGTCGTGCCGGGCGCGTTCGCCCGGGATGTGCAGACCCACACGTACGGGCTGCTGAAGGAGCTGGGCTGCCCGCTCGAGGCGTGGGAGGAGCGTCAGCGCGCCCAGATCCTATCGGAGCGGGGGCGCCCGCGGATCAGGCTTCCCTGGAGGCAGCGCGAAGGGGGTGCGGCGAGATGAGCGTCTTGGAACGGGTGCGGGAAGCCGGCGGGGACGACGGAAGGGCCGCCGACGCGCGCGCCGCGTCGAGCGAGCGCGTGCGGCGCGTGAAGCGCGCGGCGAAGCGCGAGATGATGGAGCGCGTGGGGTTCGCGGAGGTCGCGCGCATCGCCAACGCGCGCGACGCGGCGCGGTCGCGCGAGGAGCTGCGCCCCGCCATCGAGGCCGTCCTGAACGCGGGGGCGAGCGGGGTCGTGGACGCCCCGTCGCGCTCGCGCGTCGTCGAGGAGATCCTCGACGACGTGGTGGGGCTCGGGCCGCTGCAGCCCCTTCTGGATGACGATTCGGTGAGCGAGATCATGGTGAACGGCTGCGGCTCGGCCTTCTTCGAGCGCGCCGGCGTGCTGCACCCGCTGCCCGGGGTGTTCGAGAGCGACGAGCAGATCAGGATCGTGATCGACCGGATCATCTCACCGCTGGGGCGCCGCGTGGACGAGCGCAGCCCCATCGTGAACGCGCGCCTGCCGAGCGGCTACCGCGTGAACGCGGTGATCCCGCCCGTGGCGATCGACGGGCCGGTGCTCACCATCCGGAAGTTCTCCGACCGCATCAGCTCCCTCGCCCAGCTCGTCGACCTGGGGTCGCTGCCGGCCTGGTACGCGGGGCTGCTCAGCTGCGCGGTGGCGCTCCGGCAGGACCTCGCCGTGGCGGGCGGTACGGGGTCGGGCAAGACGACGCTGCTGAACGCCCTGTCGTGCGAGATCGCCCTGGGGGAGCGGATCGTGACCATCGAGGACTCCGCCGAGCTCAAGTTCGCGCGGCATCCGCATGTGGTGCGCCTGGAGGCGCGCGAGGCGTCGATCGAGGGCGAGGGCGCGGTGACGATCAGGGACCTGGTCACCAACGCGCTGCGCATGCGCCCCGACCGGATCGTGGTGGGGGAGGTGCGCGGCGCCGAGTGCATCGACATGCTGCAGGCGATGAACACGGGGCACGACGGGTCGCTCACCACCCTCCACGCGGGGAGCGCCCGTGAGGCCGTGGTGCGCCTGACCCTGCTCGCGCGCTACGGGATCGACCTGCCGGGGGACCTGATCGAGGAGCAGATCGCGATGGCGCTCGACGGGATCGTGATGTCGGTGCGCACCCCGGGCGGCCGGCGCTACGTGTCCTCCTACACGGGGGTCTCCCGTTCGGATGCCGGGGGCGTCGAGCTCACGGAGTACGTGTCGTTCGACGAGGCGAGCGCGACCTGGGAACTTGTACGCGAGCCGCCGTTCATCGAGGAGGGGCTGCGCTCGGGGGCGCTGCGGGAGAAGGAGGTGGAGCGATGGAGGTCGTCGTGTCCTGCTGCACGGGGCTCCTCGCGGCGCTGTGCGTAGCGGGCATCCTGCGTGCGCTCGACGAGTCCGCGGCGCGCGGCCGCGCCCCGCGCG
>NZ_JAQECM010000066.1:0-10772 GCF_027669965.1 Candidatus Collinsella stercoripullorum
GGGCGCACCGTCCCGCAGCGGGCGCCCCGTCCCCCGAGCCGCCGGGCCCGCTCCGGGCACCCCGGGCGCTTTGGCACCCGGACCATTCCGGGCGCCCCGACGCGGCGATATACTGGCTCCGTGCGCGAGCGCGCACGGACACCCCAGACAGATGGAGCCGCCATGAACGTCCTGGTCCTTCTCCCCCTCACCGAGGCGCAGCGCGCCACGCTCGAATCCGGCGCGCCCGACGCCGCCTACACCTACGCCACCAAGCTCGACGTGACCGACGAGCAGATCGCCGCCGCCGAGGTCATCGTGGGCAACCTCGACCCCGCCCGCCTTCCCGCGGCGCGCAGCCTGCGCCTGCTGCAGCTCAACTCGGCGGGCTACGACAAGTACAGCGCGCCGGGCACCGTGCCGGAGGGCGCCGCCCTCACCTGCGCGGTGGGCGCGTACGGCCAGGCGGTGTCGGAGCACATGTTCGCGATGATCCTCGCCATGATGAAGCACCTGGACGGTTACCGCGACGACGGGCGCGGCCACCTGTGGACCGACCGCGGCCAGGTCACCACGTTCGCGGGCGCGCAGGTGCTCGTGCTGGGCGCCGGCGACATCGGGACGCATTTCGCCAAGCTCGCCGGCTCCTTCGGCGCGCACGTCACCGGCGTGCGCCGCCGCGTGGGCGAGGTCCCGGAGGGTTTCGACGCCATCCGGAGCATGGACGACCTTCCCGAGCTGCTCCCCGCCGCGGATGTGGTGGTCTCGTTCCTGCCCAGCTCCCCGGCCACGCGCGGCCTGGCCGACGCCGCGTTCTTCGCGCGGTGCAAACCCGGCTCGTACTTCGCCAACGGCGGGCGCGGCGACCTCGTGGTCCAGGCCGACCTCATCGCCGCGCTGGAATCCGGGCAGATCGCCGGCGCCGCGCTCGACGTGACGACGCCCGAGCCCCTGCCCGCCGACGACCCGCTGTGGGACGCGCCCAACATCTTCATCACGCCGCATGTGGCCGGCCAGTTCCACCTGCCGACCGTCCTCACCAACATCGCGGCCATCACCGCCGACAACCTCGCCCGCCTGCAGGCCGGCGAGCCCCTGCGCAACCTGGTGGAGCTGTAGCCCTGCACGGGTGCAGGGGCGGGGGCGACCCCTCCTCATCTCAGGCAGGTGTCCGCCTCCGCCCCGCACGGGCGCGGATAGCTCCTACCTGAACGACCTGCTGCAGGTCCACGAGAACCCTGCCCCGCGCGGGCGCGGATAGCTCGCGCGCATCGGTGGGTAGAAATGAACCTGCCTGGAAAACCGACATCAGATATCTGGGGAGGGACCATCATGAAGGTCATGCTGGTGAACGGCAGCCCGCATAGGCACGGCTGCACCGACCGCGCGCTGCAGGAGGTCGCGCGCACGCTCGAGGAGGACGGCGTCGAGGCGGAGATCTTCTGGATCGGAGCGAAGCCCGTGGGCGGCTGCACCGCCTGCGGGGGCTGCGACCGCAAGGGCGCCTGCGTGTTCGACGGCGCGGTGAACGAGTTCCGCGCCAAGGCGGCCGAGGCCGACGGGTTCGTCTTCGGTGCGCCCGTCCACTACGCGCACGCCGGGGCGTCGCTGGTCGGCTTCATGGACCGGCTGTTCTACTCCAACGGGCGCGCCGGGCAGCCCGACGTCTTCCGGCACAAGCCTGCGGCCGCCGTCGCCAGCGCCCGCCGCGCCGGCACCACCGCCGCCCTCGACGACATCCAGAAGTTCTTCACCATCTCCCAGATGCCCATCGTGAGCTCGCGGTACTGGAACAACGTCCACGGCAACACCCCCGAGGAGGTCGAGCAGGACGCCGAGGGCCTGTGGACCATGCGGCAGCTCGGCCGCAACATGGCGTGGCTGCTGAGATCCATCGAAGCCGGGCGCGCCGCGGGACTCGAGCCTCCCGCGCAGGAGCCCGGCGCCCGGACCAACTTCATCCGCTGAGCGGCCCCGCCCGTCTCGCGATCCGCGTTTGACTTGGAGCGCACTCGAAGGTCTACCGTGGAGGCGTCCGGAAACCCGAAAGCGAGGGAGCAGCGATGAAGACCACCGACAAGACCGCATTCGACCAGATGAACGTATTCGGCGAGGGAGCGCCCAACGACGCCTTCGCGCAGTACTTCATCGGCCAGTCGTACCTGAACCCGCTGACCGACGCCGCCACCGCGGGCATCGGCCTGGCCAACGTGACGTTCGAGCCGGGATGCCGCAACAACTGGCACATCCACCACGCGAGCACCGGCGGCGGGCAGATCCTCATCTGCACCGCCGGCGAGGGATGGTACCAGGAGTGGGGCAAGCCCGCTCAGAGCCTCGTCCCCGGCACCGTCGTGGTGATCCCCGCCGGCGTGAAGCACTGGCACGGCGCCAAGGCCGACAGCTGGTTCAGCCACATCGCCTTCGAGACTCCCGGCACGGACACCTCCAACGAGTGGCTCGAGCCGGTCGGCGACGAGGAGTACGCCGCCCTGTAGCGGCATCGCGGTCGGGCGGGGCGCCCCGCGTCCCGCACCCGGCCCCGTCCCGTCGAGGGCCCCGTGCGGAGCCCCGGGCCGACAGCCCGCGGGAACGCGGCGGCGAACGGCGACGCGAGGGCGCCGCGGCCGGAAGCGATCCGGTCGCGGCGCCCTTTTGTGTTCGGCGCCCCTATCCGATCCGGCGCCCTATCCGATTCGGGCCCCCATCGCCCCGTCGATGCGGATGTCCGCGTCGAAGAACGCGGTGAGCGCGTCGATGACGAAGCGGACGTCGTGCGCGCCGGCCGTCTCGTAGCTGGAATGCATGGCCAGCTGCGGACATCCCACGTCGATGGCGTGCATGCTGACGTGCGCGTTGGAGATGTTGCCGAGCGTCGAGCCGCCGGCCATGTCGCTGCGGTTGGCGAAGGTCTGATGGGGCACCCCCGCGTCGTCGAGCACGGCGGAGAACACCGCGCGGCTGAACGCGTCGGTGCAGTAATGCTGGTTGGCGGCCTCCTTGATGACGATGCCGCGGTTCAGGCGCGGGTCGTTGGCCTCGTCGGCCTTCTCGGGATGGTTGGGGTGCACGGCGTGCGCGTTATCGCAGCTCACCAGCATGGAGGAAGCCAGGGCGCGCACGAGGCTCTCGGGCGAGCGGCCGATGCGCGCGTTGATGCGCTCGAGCGTGTCGCGCAGCAGCGTCGAGGCCGCGCCCTGCTTGGTGTGCGAGCCGACCTCCTCGTTGTCGAAGCACGCGTACACGGAGATGTCGCGCTCGTTCGACGAGGCGAGGAAGGCCTCGAGCGAGCAGTACGCGCACATGAGGTCGTCGAGCTTGGGGGACGAGATGAACTCGTCCGCCGCGCCCCAGATGCGCGGCGGCTCCCGGTTGACGAGGAACAGGTCGCGCGCGAGCAGCTGGGAGGGGTCGACGCCCAGGTCGCGCGCCACGAACGCGTCGAACGAGCCGCGCTTCAGGGCGCCGGCGGAGAACAGCGGGTAGAGGTCGACCGCGCGGTCCGGCGAGAACGCCGCGTTGACGCCGCGGTCGAGGTGGATGGCGAGGCTGGGGATGAGCGCCACGTCGCGGTCGACGGACAGCAGATGGCTCGTCACCTGCGATCCGTCGCGCGTCAGCACGCGGCCGGCGAGCGACAGCGGGCGGTCGAACCAGCTGTAGTCGATGGTGCCCCCGTAAGGCTCGATGTCCAGGCGCAGGTACTCGCCCGGGCCCTCGAGCTCGGCGACCGCCTTCACCTTGAAGGTCGGCGAGTCGGCGTGCGACGCGGCGATCTGGAAGTGGTAGGCGTCCTCGGGCAGCTCGGTCCCCACGCGCCACGCGATGACGCTCGAGCCGTTGCGCTGCGTGTAGTAGCTGCCGCCCGGCTGGACGGTCCATGCCGCGCCCTCGGGCAGGTAGGTGAAGCCCGCCTCCTCGAGGCGGCGGCAGACGGTCGCCGCCGTGTGGAACATGCTGGGGCTCGAACTGATGAAATCGACAAGTCCGCGCGCGGCGGCGAGATCGTCCTCGCGCCGTCCGGTCATCTGCTGGTCTGCCATGGGGGCACCGGCCTTTCGTCGTCGGATGTGCAGGCCCAGTCTAGCGCCCCGCCCCGGCGCGGACGGCGGGCGGGACGGGGCGGCACACAGGCACCATACGGAACGCGCGGCTCGATCGCTTGCGGGCGCCCGCGGGCGGGGCGCTTGACTTGGAGCCGACTCGAAGCGGTATATACTGCTCATCGACAGAAAGGGTTTCGCCATGAGGATCGCCGAGGTATCGAAACAGTACGACATATCCGCCGACACGCTGCGGTACTACGAGCGCATCGGCCTGCTGCCGCGCGTGCATCGCAACGCGAGCGGCGTGCGCGACTACGACGAGACCGACCTCGCGCGCGTGAAGTTCATCAAGTGCATGCGCGGCGCGAACGTCTCCATCGAGGCGCTCATCGAGTACATGCAGCTGTTCGCGGAGGGCGACGCCACGCTCGCCGCGCGCAAGGCCATCCTCGAGGAGCAGCGCGACCTCGTGCGCGAGCGCATCGCCGAGATGCAGGCGGGGCTCGACCGCCTGGACTACAAGATCGCCCACTACGAGGACCTCATCGTCGAGGCCGAGAAGAGCATGCAGAAGTAGCGGCGGGAGGCCTGCCGGGCCGGATCTCGCGAGGCGCGCGGGCCGGCTCCGGACACGGCCGCGGGCCCGGGGCGTGCGGCCCGCATGGCGCGCAGGACCGGAATGCATATTGTTCCTGCGTTTCGCCGATGTTTTGCATAAGGTCGCCGGCGAGGAGGCGAGCTCCTCCGTTCGATTCCCTCGCCATGGCAGAGAATCGCCGTTTGGGGGACGGCCCGCAGGCGCGGAAGCCGTCCGCGCGGGCCCCGGAGGGTCCGCGGAGCCCGCAGGAAGGGGGTTTCGGGTCGCCTGCCGCGTCCCCGCGCGGCTCAGGAGGCATCCGGAGGGCATCCGCACCCGGAAAACCCCGGGGTGACGATGATACACGGCCCGCTTCCGCGCACGACCCTCCCCCAAACGGCAAAACCCTGCCATCCACCCATCCGCCAACACGATCGCGGCGGGCAGGTGCCCCGTTCGATGGCCGCCGTCCCGTGCGAAGGGTGGCGCGACGAATGCAACAGCCCCGCCGCCACCGTGACAGGCGGGGCAGCCCCCGCTGTCACCGAAGCCGACGGACAAGAACCCTGTCCTGCGGCCGCGGCGGACGGGATGGATGGCGGCAGATGGGACAGCACCCGCAACGGACAACGCGGCAGATGGCGCGGTCCCCGCTGTCACCGCCGCGCCGCCGAAGACGGGCGTCGGCGCCCCTAGAGCGCGGCGCCCACGATGAGTTCGATGAGGCGGGAGATGGGCATGGAGTCGGGGTCGGCCATCCACGCGCCGACGGCGCCCAGCAGCCCCGAGAGGTAGAAGGCGCGCAGAACGTCCTGCTCGCGAGGGGACAGCCCCTCCTCCGGGAGGATGAAGCGGTCGAGCAGCGGGGCGATGATCTCCTTCAGGCGCTCCTCGAACGAGGGGTCCCCCGCCATGAGGCGCGGCATGTAGGCGTTGAAGCGCTGCGCGAGCTCCACGATGAACCCCATGTGGTGCGAGAAGTCGAGCTGGTCCTCGAACAGCAGGCGCTGCTGCACGAGCACCCGGATCTGATCGAGGATCTCGTCCTCCAGCTGCTCAAACAGGTCGTACACGTCGTGGTAGTACAGGTAGAAGGTCGCGCGGTTGTAGCCCGCGCGGTCGGTGATCTCCCGGATGGTGATCTTCTCGATCGGCTTCTCCAGGTAGAGCTCCCAGAACGCGGCGGTGAGGTTGGCCCGCGTCTGCTCGGTCACCTGCGGCTGCTTCGCCATGGCCGGCTCCTCTCGATCCTGCGCGCGCCGTTCGGGCGTCACCCGGTGCGTGGAGGCGGGCGCCTCCCGCCTCGGGCACCGCGCGCGCCGGCGGCGGCACGGTGAAGCGGCCCGTCCCCGAGCACCGCGTACATCACGCACGGCGCATCGCGCGGCGCATCGCTCGACAATCTCGCGCCGGATGTCGAGCGCCCCTTCCGCGCCCTCCCGTCGCTTCACTATACTACTTCTAGACAACACGCTGTCGAGTGACGCCGACGGACCCCGCCGGCGGCGGACCGGGCACGATGGAGGGGAGACCCTCATGGCATATATCGAGTTCACCGACGTCCACAAGGTCTACGGCCAGGGCAACGCGGAGATCCACGCACTGGACGGCGCGACCTTCGCCGTCGAGCGCGGCGAGCTCGCCGTGATCCTGGGCGCCTCGGGCGCAGGCAAGACGACCGCCTTGAACATCCTGGGCGGCATGGACACCGCCACCTCCGGCACGGTGCGCGTGGACGGCCGCGACATCTCGGGCGCGAGCAGCGCCGAGCTCGTCGAATACCGCCGCGCCGACGTCGGCTTCGTCTTCCAGTTCTACAACCTCGTACCCAACCTCACCGCCCTGGAAAACGTCGAGCTCGCGGCCCAGATCTGCCCCGACTCGCTCGACGCCGCGGACACCCTGCGCAACGTCGGGCTCGGCGAGCGCATGGACAACTTTCCCGCCCAGCTCTCCGGCGGCGAGCAGCAGCGCGTCGCCATCGCCCGCGCGCTCGCCAAGAATCCCAAGCTGCTGCTGTGCGACGAGCCCACCGGCGCCCTCGACTACCGGACGGGCAAGCAGATCCTCCAGCTGCTGCAGGACACCTGCCGCCGCGACGGCATCACGGTCATCATCATTACCCACAACTCGGCGCTCGCGCCCATGGCCGACCGCCTCATCCGCTTCAAGAGCGGGCAGGTGACCGAGATGTCGCTCAACGCGCACCCCACGCCCATCGCCCGGATCGAATGGTAGGCGGAAGCCCATGACGCCCGCATACCGCAAGGACATAGCCCGCACCGTGCGCGGCAACCTCAAGCGCTTCGTCTCCATCGCCGTGATCTGCGCCCTCGGCGTCGCCATGTTCTGCGGCCTGCGCGCGTCCTGCACGGACCTGCGCGACGCCGCCGATGCCTACTTCGACGCGAGCGGCCTGTTCGACATCCAGGTGCTCTCGACCCTCGGCCTCGACGACGCCGACATCGAGGCGCTCGCCGCGGTGGAGGGCGTGGACGCCGCCGAAGGCGGATGGAGCGAGTCCACCTACACCGACGTGGACGGGGCGCGCGCCTCCGTGGAGGTCAAGGCCCTGTCCGCATCGGGCATGAACGAGCCCTACGTCGTGGAGGGCCGGCTGCCCGAGGGCTCCGACGAGGTCGCCGTCACGCAGAAGTTCATCGACGCGAGCGGGCTCTCGATCGGGGACGAGGTCCGGATCGACGAGGCGGACGACCCCGATGAGGCCGTGTTCGAACGGCAGCCCTACACCATCTGCGGCATCGTCGTCGACGCGACCGACGTCACCAACCCCGAGCTCTCCTTCCGCTCGAGCTCGAGCTCCGACTACACCTTCATCGTGACCGAGGGCGCGGTGGCCGACACGGGCACCTACACGGTCGCCTACCTCGCCGTCGAGGGCTGCGCGGAGCTGCCCTGCTACTCGGACGCCTACACCGAGCGCGTCCGTGCGGTCACGGACCGCATCGAGGGACAGATCCGCGACGACCGCGAGCAGGCGCGCACCGACGCCGTGGTCGGCGAGGCCCAGGACGCGGTGGACGAGGCCCGGGCGGAGTACGAGGCCGAGCGCGCCGACGCCGAGGCCGAGCTCGCCGACGGCCGCGCGGAGCTCGACGACGCCGCGGCCCAGCTGGCCGACGCGGAGCGGCAGCTCGTCGACGGGCAGGCCGAGCTGGACGCGGGCTGGGAGTCCTACGAGGACGGGGCCCGGCAGATCGCCGACGGCTACGCGGAGCTCGACGCCGGCCAGGCGCAGCTCGACGCCCAGCGCTCCGAGGCCGAGGCCGGCTTCACGGACGCCCAGGCCCAGATCGACGCCAACCGCGCGACGCTCGACGCCGCGCAGCGGCAGGTCGACGACGGCCGCGCCGAGCTGGACGCCGCCGAGGCGGAGCTCCAAGCGGGCGAGGAGCAGGCCGTCGACGAGGTGAACGCCCTGCTCTCCCGCGTCCCGGGCGCGGGCTCGGAGGTCTCCGACGCCGAAGGGGCCCTCGCGACCGTGCAGCAGCTCGCCTCCCCCGTCTTCGACGCGCGCGACGCCGTGGACGCCGCGCAGGCCGCGCGCGACGACGCCGCACAAGAGCGCGACGCCGCGAAGGCGGAGGCCGACGGGCTCGAGGAGCGCGCGGGGGAGCTCGAGCAGGTGACCGTGCCCGCCCTCCAGACGCGGGTGGACGAGCTCGCCGCCCGCAAGGCCGAGCTCGAGGCCGAGCTCGGCGAGGCGGCGCCCGATGACGAGACCTACCGCCAGGTCGTCTCCGAGCTCGAGGCGGCGCAGGCCGAGCTCGAGGCCGCGCAGGCCGAGCTCGCCGGCGTCCGGACGGACCTGGAGTCCGCGCAGGCCCGGCTCGCCGCATGCGAGCGCGCCCTCGCCGACGCCGAGGGCGCGCTCACCGAGGCCCAGGCGAACCTGTCCCTCATCGAGCAGGTCATGGGCGTGTTCGGCATCACCGTGGACGACCTCGACCGCGCGGTCGCGGAGCTGACGCGGCTCGTGGACGGCAAGGCGCAGCTCACCGAGGGGCGCGCCGCGCTCGACGCCTCGCAGGCCCAACTCGACGAGGGCTACGCCGCCCTCGAATCGGGCCAGGCCTCCCTCGACGCGACCCGTACGCAGGTGCGCACCGCGCTCGCCTCCGCGCAGGACGAGATCGACGCCGGCCGCGCCGAGCTCGACGCCGGGGCAGCCGGGCTGCCCGCCGCCCGTCAGGCCCTGGTTGACGCCCAGGCCGAGCTCGACCGCGGCCGCGCCGAGTACGAGAAGGGCATGGCGGAGTACCGCGACGGCCTGGCCTCCTGGCAGGAGGGCCGCGACGAGGCCGACGCGCGGTTCGCCGACGCCGAGGCCCAGCTCGCCGACGCGCAGGACGAGGTCGACGCCATCGAGCCCGCCTCCTGGTACGTGCAGACGCGCACCTCACTGTCCAGCTACTCGTCCATCTCGAGCGACGCGGACTCCATCGAGGCCATCGGCACCCTGTTCCCGCTCGTGTTCCTCGTGGTCGCGGTCCTCGTCTCGCTCACCACCATCACCCGCCTGGTCGAGGAGGAGCGCGGGCTCATCGGCACCTACAAGGCGCTCGGGTACCGCAACCGCGAGATCTACGCCAAGTACCTCGTCTACGCGGTCGCCGCCTCGCTCACCGGCTGCGTCGTGGGCCTGTTCCTGGGCTTCATCGCGCTGCCCGCGTTCATGTTCGTCATCTTCGGCATCATGTACCTGCTGCCAGGCTACGGCTTCACCTTCGACGCGGCCTTCGGCCTCGGCGGCTGCGCCATCTTCATCGTCGCCATCGGCGGCACCGCCTACCTCGCCTGCCGCTCCGAGGTCCGCCGCACCCCGGCCGCCCTCATGCGGCCCAAGGCCCCGCGCTCCGGCTCGCGCATCCTGCTCGAGCGCATCCCGGCCATCTGGCGCCGCCTCTCGTTCCTGAACAAGGTCACGGCGCGCAACATCTTCCGCTACAAGCGCCGCTTCCTCATGACGGTCGCGGGCATCCTGGGCTGCACGGCGCTCATCGTATGCGGCTTCGCCATCAAGGACTCCGTCGCCGCGCTCGTGCCCGAGCAGTACGACCGCATCTCGCGCTACGACATCATGGCCGTCACGCAGTCCGGTGAGCACGACGCCGCGGCCGACGAGCTCGCGGCGGACGGGCGCGTGGAGGGGCTGCTGCGCATCTACATCGACACCGCCACCCTGAAGCTCGACGGCGCCGAGGAGTCCGTGCAGCTCATCGTCGTGCCCGACGGGGCGGACCTCTCAGCCTACATCGGGCTTTCGGACATCTCCGGCGGCGGGGACATCGCCCTGCCCGACGAGGGGGCCGTGGTGACGCAGAACGCCGCCGAGGTCATGGGCTTCTCCGCCGTCGACGACGTCGAGGTCCAGGACTCCCAACTCAACCAGGCCGAGGTCGAGGTGACCGCCGTCACCGGGAACTACCTGGGCAACTACGTGTACATGAGCGCCTCGGCATACGAGGCGGCCTTCGGTGCGGGCGCACCGGGCATGGACGCGGACACGGGCGCGTTCGCCCCCAACGGCGTGCTCGTCCGCTGCGCGGAAGGGAAGGGCGCCTCGCTCGCGGACGAGCTCGACGCGGACGCGCGCTTCCTCTCCGTCACGAGCACCGAGCAGCTCGCCGAGGACTTCTCGCAATCGTTCATGCTCATCAACGCGGTGGTCGCCATCGTGCTCGGCATGGCCGCGGCCCTCGCGTTCGCCGTGCTGTTCACGCTCTCGACCACCAACATCTCCGAGCGCGAGCGCGAGCTCGCCACCATCAAGGTGCTCGGATTCCGTCCGCGCGAGGTGCACCATTACGTGAACAAGGAGACGGTCATCCTCACGCTCATCGGCATCGTATGCGGGCTGCCCTTCGGGTACGTGCTGGGCGACGCCCTGCTCCACGTGCTGCACATGCCGCAGATCAGCTTCATGACCGTCGTGGAGCCGGTGAGCTACGTGCTCGCCGCGGTGCTGCCGCTCGCGTTCGCGCTCGCGGTGAACCTCATCACGAACCGCACGCTCAACCGGATCGACATGATCGAGGCGCTCAAGAGCGTGGAGTAGCGCGGGAGCCGGACGGCGGGGCCGCGCAGGGGCAGGCAGCGCGTACGGGCGCAGCGAGCGGGCCGGGCCGCCCGCACGCGCACGGGCGGCC
>NZ_JAQECM010000067.1:0-3164 GCF_027669965.1 Candidatus Collinsella stercoripullorum
CGGGCGGCGGCCGGCCCGGGTGCGGCGTCCCGCGCCCGGGCCGTCCCGCTCCGCGCCGCCGCCGGCCTGCATATCCGGTCGGAAAAATGTAAGAGTCGGCAGCTTCGCGCCCGCCGCGGGGCCGTCGGCAGGCGCCGCCCCTTCCTATAATGATGTGGAGGGGGAGGCCGGGCGTCCGCGTGTCCGCGGGCACGGCCCCTTCGCAGGAGAGGGGGTCGTTCAGAGCATGTACACCGTTGCCGTGGTGGACGACGTCCGCGTCGAGGGCGACGAGCTCGCCCGTCTGCTGCGCGAGACCCCGCGCTCCGAAGAGCTCGATGTGGTGACGTTTTCCGACGCCGCATCGCTCGTCCGACGGATGGGGAGCGGCTGGCGGCCCGACATCCTGTTCATGGACATCCGCCTGAACGACGGCTCCGAGCCCGCGTCGGGGACGGGGCAGACGGGCATCGACGCGGTCGCCTGCCTGCGCGAGCACGGCCTCTCGGCGCCGGTGGTGTACGTGAGCGGCTACGACTCGTGCCATACGGCGGTCTACCGGACCGGTCACGTCTGCTACCTGCGCAAGCCGTTCGGCGCCGACGAGGTCTCGGAGGCGCTGGGGTACGCGGTCGAGGCGCGCGAGCGCTGGGCGGCCTCCCCGGTGCGCCTGCGGGTCGCGGGCTCCGAGCGCGTCCTGCGCCCCGCCGAGATCTTCTACCTCGAGAGCAGGCTCAGGCGCCTGGTCGTGCACACCGAGCGCGAGGGCCTCGAGACCTACGGCAAGCTCGGGGACCTCTTGGAATCGCTGCCCTCCCACTTCGTGCGCTGCCATCAGAGCTTCGCGGTCAACCTCGACCATGTGGAGGAGCTCTCCGCGGCGTCGATCAGGCTCGCGAACGGATGCGAGGTGCCGGTGAGCCGCCGATGGCGCCCGCAGGTGCGCGAGGCGCTGTTCGCCCACATCAGGTCGGGGAGGTAGCCGTGGCGGAGGAGCCCCTCTTCGTGCGGGTCGCGCTCAACGCCTGGTTCGTCCCCCTGCATATCGCCGCCTTCATCTTCCAGGACCGGATCTTGCGCCCGCGCGGCGCGCGCCCGCTCGCGCTCGTGCGGGCGCTGGTGGTCGCCCTCGCGCTCCTGCTCGACGACTCCGTGGTGAACCCCTCGAGCACGGTGTCGATCGCCCTCACGGGCGTGGTCATGCCACTGGCGTGCTTCACCGGGCCCGTGCGCGAGCGCGCCGCCGTGGCGGGCCTGCTGGTCTCCACGGTCTGCTTCGCCGAGCTGGTCGGCACCGCGGTGTGGATGGTCGCCGCGCCGGGCATCGCCGCGTCGAGCTACGCGGGGAGCTGGGTGCGCTATGACGCGCACGTGGTCGGCACGGTCGCGGCGGTGGCGACGGAGTTCGCCTGGCTGGCGGTGCTCGCGCGCGCCTGGCTGGAGATGCGCGCCGAGACGGGCCGCGGCGCGGAGCGCGGCGAGACGCCCCTGGTGCTCGCGGTCTTCCCGGTGTTCCAGGCGTGCGGGATGCTCGTCCTCGCCACCCCGGTCATGATCGCGCCGGATGCCGACCCGGGCCTCCTGTTCGCCGTGACGGTCCCGTGCGCGCTGTGCCTCGTGTCCGACCTGGCCGTGCTGAGCGCGTCGGGCAGGATGCGCCAGCAGGCGCGCATGGAGCGCGAGGCGCGCGAGCTGTCGGCGCGTCTCGACGAGGTGCTCTGGCAGTCGGAGGAGCGCCTGGCGAACGCCCTGCAGCTCGCCCATATCCGCCATGACGTCCGAAACCACCTGTACGTGATCGGATCGCTCGCGGCGCAGGGGGATGCGCGCGCCGCATGCGACTACGCGCGCGACCTCGCCGCCGGATTGCGGGACAGGAGCCGCCGCGCGGCCGGGCGGGGCGCGTCCGAGACACTCGCGCGGGAGGCTCGCAGCGCCCTGGACGGCGCCGGCCGGCGGGGGAGAGGGGGCGGGCGCGATGGCTCCTGAGATGCCGGGGGCGGCGACGCTCGCCTTCGCGGGCACCTGCGTCCTGCTGGCGGCGGCGTGCGCGGTGGCCGTGCGCACCTTCGCGCCCTACGGCGGGCGGCGGTGGCTCGCCTACGCGGCCTGCCCGGCGAGCCAGCTCGCGGTGGTGGCCGCCGCAGCGCTGCTCGCGCGCGAGGGGACGATCCCCGTCGGCTGGTCGGTCGCGGCGACGCTGTGCGGCGCGGCCTGCGCCGTCTACGATGCTGCCCTCGTGCGGGCGCTCGACGCCGGCGAGCGCGCGTCGCTCGAGCACGAGCGCGTGCGCGCCCTGGCCGAGCAGCTCGAGGCGCAGCGCGCCTACGAGGCCGAGCGCCGCAGCTTCTCGCAGGACTGCCAGGCCGCCTACGCGCTGGCGGCGGACCGCCTGGAGGCCGTCGCCGCCTCCCTCGAGCGCGAGGGGGCCGCGCCGCGCCCGCTCGCGGCGGAGCTCGCCGAGCTCGACGCACCCGAGGGGGTGTGGTGCGCCAACGAGGCGCTCAACGCGATGCTGTCGTTCAAGGAGCGCGCGGTGCGGATGTACGGGGGAGAGCTCGACGCCTGGGTCATGCTCCCCCGCTTGACGGGCGTCACCGACGTCGAGCTGTGCGCCCTCGTCTCCAACGCCGTCGACGCGCTGCTGCCCGCCCTCGGGCACGGGGGCTCCGCGGTGCACCTGAGCCTGCGCTGCGCGCACGGGTACCTCTGCCTCGAGGCGGCGGTGCCCGGGTGCGAGGCGACGCTGCCCGACCACCGGCCGCTGTGCGTGCTCAAGGGCTTCGCCGCGCGGTATGAGGGCGATGTGCGCTGCCTGTGGGAGGACGGCGGGCTGACCCTCAGCGTGCTCGTGCGCTCCTGAGGTCCCGCCGGCGTACGGAAACCTGCTGTATGCGGCGCCCGTCAGCCCTCGGCCTGGCGAAAGCATGTCGTATCTGACACCGCGCCTTCGGATAGGGGCGCCCGGTGTCAGATACGACATGCTTTCACGAAAATACGACATGCTTTCACGAAACGGCGTGGAGTCAGACCGATGCAGGATGCGGCGCGCCCTCCGCGGGCCGGCGCCGGCGTCGCGCTGGGCGGTTCTCCCTGCCGCGTCGCGCGGGGTCCTCACGCCTCGGATGCGGGGCCCGGCGCGGAAGCGGCCGGTCGGCGGCCCCCTAGGACCGCCGGTTCGCCTG
>NZ_JAQECM010000067.1:3174-10362 GCF_027669965.1 Candidatus Collinsella stercoripullorum
CCCTGCCACAGCAGGGCGAGGCCCCGCAGGGTGAGCGTCTCGTCCACCTCGACGCGGTGGGAGAGCAGCGCGGCGATGGCGGGCGCGTCCTCGCCGGTCATGACGACCGTCGCCGCCGCGTCCCCGTCCGGGTCGTAGGAGATGCCGACCTCGCGGGCCACGGCGTCGAGCAGCCCGTCGATGCGCGCGGCCTCGCCGAGGACCACGCCCGACTGCATGGCCGCCCGGGTGCTGCGCCCCACGACCCGCTCGGGCGCGCGCAGCTCGATCGCGGGCAGGCGCGCGGCGGCCTCCGACAGCGACCGGGCGCCGAGCGCGATGCCGGGGGCGATGATCCCGCCGGCGAAGGCGCCCTCCGCGTTGACGACCTCGAAGTTGGTGGTGGTCCCCAGGTCGACCACGACGGCGGGCGCGCCCCAGCGCGCCCGGGCCGCCACCACGTCGGCGATCCGGTCCGGGCCGACCTCCGAGGGGTCGTCGTAGCGCATGCGCACGCCGGTTCTGAGGCCGGGGCCGACCACGAGCGGCCGCGCGCCCCCGCACGACCTGAGGGCGCGGCGCCAGATGTCGGTGAGCGCGGGGACCACGCACGACAGGATGGTCCCGTCGACCTCGCACGGGGGCAGCAGGGTGCGCGCCTGGGCGGTCTGGATGCGCGCCTCGTCCGCCGTAGCGCGCTGCAGGGTCGACAGCTCGCAGGTCCCCAGCAGGCGGGGCTCGCCGTCGGCGTCCATCTCGAACAGGCCGAACCGCGTGGCGGTGTTGCCCACGTCGACGGTCATCACGCAGCCGGTATCCGCTCTCGCCATGGGTGCCTCCCGCCCGCGCGGCCGCCCGCGCTCCGTCTTTCCGTCCTGCCCGCGCCGGTCCGCGCGCCGGATGCCGGGGCTCCCGGCCGTCCCGCGCGCGGGGCGCTCCGCCTATTGTATAATCGACCGGTCCGATACGTAACCCGACTCCCCGATCGAGGGGGAGCGGATATACGAAGGAGAACATATGGGTTCCACCACCGTCCGCGCGGGCCTGCGCGGGCAGCTCTCTGCCGCCGGTATCCTCATCGGCTGCGTCGGCTGCGTCATCATCACGGCATCGTCGGTCTACACCGCCCTCAAGATGGGCTCGCTGCCGTGGCCGACCATCTTCACCTCCATCACCGCCCTCGTGCTGCTGCGCGCCGTGGGCAAGACGAGCCTCAACGAAGCGAATATCACCCAGGTCATCATGTCCGCCGGGTCCATGGTCGCCGGCGGCCTGGCCTTCACCGTGCCCGGCATCTGGATGCTCGGCCTCGCCGACGAGGTGAGCTGGGGGGAGATGCTCGCCGTGGCGCTCGCCGGCACGCTGCTCGGCCTCGTGTGCACGGCCCTCATCCAGCGCCATTTCGTCGAGGAGTCCGACCTCGAGTACCCCATCGGCACCGCGGCGGCGGAGACCCTGCTCGCCAGCCGGGCGGGCGGGTCGACGGGCAGGAAGCTGTTCGGCTCCATGGCGGCGGCGGGCCTGTGGTGCGTGGCGCGCGACGTGCTCGGGCTCATGCCCGCGCTCGTGGGCCAGCTGCCCGTCCCCGGCGTGAGCTTCGCCGTGCAGAATTCCCCCATGCGCTGGGCCGTCGGCTTCCTCGCCGGGCGGCGCTCGATCGCCTACTGGGCGCTGGGCGCCGCGGCGGGCTGGCTCGGCCTTGTGGCGGGCGGCGTCGCGCTCGGCGCCTGGGACGTCGCGGGCGCCCAGGGCGTCGCGAGCAGCCTCGGCATGGGCCTCATGATGGGGTCGGGCGCCGGCGTGGTGGCGCGCGACATCGCCTGGCCGCTCATCCGCCGCGCGCGTCTGCGCCGTGCGGGGGACCGGGCTCCCGGGGCGGACGCCGCGCCGCGCCCGCGCACCGGCTTCGTCTCCCGTCTCATCTCGCGCTACGACGCGGGGGTGCTCGCCCTCATGGCCGCCTCGGCGGCGCTCGTCGTCTGTTTCGCGCTGGGCCTCGGGCCCGTCGTCGCCGTGGCGGTCGTCCTGCTCGCGTTCGTCACGGCCGTGATGAGCGCCCAGTCGGTCGGCCAGTCGGGCATCGACCCCATGGAGATCTTCGGCCTCATCGTGCTGCTGTTCGTGGCGGCGTTCTCGTCGGCCACCCAGGTGCAGCTGTTTTTCGTCGCCGGCGTCATCGCGGTGGCGTGCGGCCTGGCGGGCGATGTGATGAGCGACTTCAAGACGGGGCAGATCATCGGCACGAGCCCGCGCTCGATGTGGTTCGGCCAGGCGATCGGCGCCGTGCTCGGGACCTTCGTCGCGGTCGCCGTCATGGTCGCCCTCGTATCGGCCTACGGCCCCGACGCCTTCGGCGCGGACCGGATGTTCGTGTCGGCCCAGGCGAGCGTGGTGGCGACGATGGTCACGGGCGTGCCGAGCCTGCCCGCCTTCGTCGTCGGGCTCGTCGCCGGCGCGGTCCTCTACTGCGCGGGCATCCCCTCGATGATGCTCGGCCTGGGTGTCTACCTGCCGTTCTACATGTCGCTCACCACCGTGCTGGGCGCCGTGGTCCGCTGGGTGTACGACCGCGTGTGCGCCGCGCGCGGGCAGGATGCGGCGGAGGCCGACGAGGCCGGGGTCGTGGTCGCCTCCGGCGTGCTCGGCGGCGAATCGATCGTCGGCGTGATCGTGGCGTTCGCGACGGTGGGGACGGGGCTGTTCGGCTAGGGAGGCGCCGGTCGACCCGTCTCGCGCCGTCCGGCCCGCGGAGGCCGGGGCCGCCTCGGGCCGGACGCCCCGCCGGGTTTTCCGCGCAGGGGTTGCGTGCGGCGGATTCGGGGTACCACCTTGTAGTACCATGCTGATACCCGCGAGCGCCCCGCGCGCCCGCGTCCTCCCACTACGAAAGGAGCCCTTGTGGCTGTCAACGAAGAACTGCTCAAGGCCGTCCTCGACGAGATCCGCCCCAACCTCCAGGCGGACGGCGGCGATATGGAGTACCACGGCGTCGATGAGGACGGCGTGGTGTCCCTGGAGCTCACCGGCCATTGCGCCGGCTGCCCGATGAGCCAGCTCACCCTGTCCATGGGCATCGAGCGCATCGTGAAGGAGCACGTGCCCGGCGTCACGCGCGTCGTCGCCGTGAACGACATGGGCGGCGGCATGGCCGACCTGTACGACGAGTACGCCCCGTTCTAACCGTCCCCTCCGCACGGGCCGCATCGCGGCCCGTGCCCGTCTCCAGGGAGGTCCCGCGCCATGGTCCTGTCCGACCACGACATCAAGATCGAGCTCGCATCCGGCCGCATCATGCTCGAGCCCTTCGACGAGCACCTGATCCAGCCCGCGTCCATCGACGTGCGCCTGGGCCGCGACTTCCGCGTCTTCCGCAACTCGAGCCACGTCTTCATCGACCCGCAGACCCACCAGCCCGACCTCACCGAGCAGATCGTGGTGGGCGCCGACGACGCCTTCGTCCTGCATCCGGGCCAGTTCGCGCTCGGCACCACGCTCGAGCGCATCGCCGTCCCCGACGACGTGCTCGGCAAGCTGGAGGGCAAAAGCTCGCTCGGCCGCCTGGGCCTGATGATCCACTCCACCGCCGGCTACATCGACCCGGGCTGGGACGGCCAGATCACGCTGGAGCTCTCCAACGTGGCGAGCCTGCCGATCCTGCTGCGCCCCGGCATGCGGATCGGCCAGATCTCCTTCGAGCGCATGAGCTCGCCGGTCGACCTGCCCTACGGCAGCCCCGAGCTGGGAAGCCACTACCAGGGGCAGACCGGCGCCACCGCGGGCAGGCCGCTCGAGGCCCCGCGTCCCTAGGCGCGCCCCGCGCCCCGCGCGGCATCCCGCGGCGCCGGTTCCGTCCGCCGCCCGACCGATCGAAGCGCACCCTGTCCCCGGCGGACGGGGTGCGCTTCTTGGAGAACGCAGGAGGTTCACGTGCTCAACGAGCTCTACCACAGCCTGGATCCCGTCGCCTTCTCGGCCGGGCCGATCACCGTCTACTGGTACGGCATCTCCTACATCGTGGGGGCCGTCCTCACGGGCGTCGTCATGTACCGGACGCAGCGGCGCTGGGGCCTCGGCATCTCCGTCGACGACCTCATGACCGTCGTCATCGGGGTGGTGTTCGGCCTGCTCATCGGCGGGCGCCTGTTCTACGTGCTGTTCTACGGCGACGGGTACTACTTCGAGCACCCGCTGGAGATCCTGGCGACCAACCACGGGGGGATGAGCTTCCACGGCGGCCTGGTGGGCGGCATCGTCGGCGGGGTCCTCGCCTGCCGGCTCTGCCGGCTCTCGGCTTGGACCGTCGCCGACCTCGCCGTCATCGGCGCGCCCGTCGCGCTCGCGCTGGGCCGCTGCGCGAACTTCGTCAACGGCGAGCTGTGGGGCAAGCCCACCGACCTGCCCTGGGGCGTGGTGTTCGAGTCCGGCGGCGACGTGGCGCGCCACCCGTCCCAGCTCTACGAGGCCCTGCTCGAGGGCGTGCTGCTCTTCATCGTCATGCAGGCTCTCTCGCGCAGGAAGCCGCTGCTGCCGCAGGGGACCTTCATGGGCGTGTTCGTGGCCTGGTACGGCGTGGCGCGCATCCTGGTGGAGTTCGTGCGCGTGCCCGATGCGCAGCTCGGCTACCTGTTCGGCGGCGTGGTCACCATGGGGCAGCTGCTGAGCGCGCCGCTCGTCGTCGCGGGGGTCGCCCTCATCGTCTACGCCCTGCGCGCCAAGCGCCCGCAGCGCGACTACCTGGAAGGGTAGGGGACCCCGCACCCGCCCGCGCGGCGACGCCCCGGGCGCGGCGCGCTGCCGTGCGGGGCATCCGTCACCCGGCCGCCCGCGCGGCGGCGCCCCGCTTTCACCCCCTCCACAGATTCGCCTGCTATAATCCCGCGCGACGATGCGCGCCGGGGGGAGGGGGCGCGAGGACGAGAGGACCGTATGGCATCGATCGAACGGGCGGGCGCCGCGCGGCGCGCCGCCGACCAGGCGGGCGCCCCGGGACCGGGCGGACCGTCCCCTGACACGGCGCGCCGCCTGTGGTTCAAGCGCTACCCCGCCGCGCAGACCGCCGCGGCGTTCGCGCTCGCGCTGCTCGCCACCGCGGCGCTCTCCATCGACCCCTCCAACGCCACCTACGAGGCGATCCAGAAGATCGACCCCACCGCGACGGGGGCGCTCTACATCTGCTACGAGGTCCTGCTCTCCTTCGCCGGCCACGAGCAGGCCGTCATGCTGCTCGCCCTGGCCATCCTGCTCACGCTCCCCATCCGCTACGCGGTGTTCGGGCGGCGGGGGCTTCTCCGCCCCTCGGTCGTGCTGCCGGCCGCGGCCTTCACGGCGTGCATGGTCTTCGGCAAGAGCTACGACCTCACCGACAGCGCCCAGCTGGCGATCGGGGGGATCAGCCGCTGCATCGAGTCCCTGATCGCGGGGGCGGGCTGGGCGGTCCTCGCCTCGACCGGCATCTTCCTGCTGTTCGAGTGCTTCGACTGGTTCGGCGCCCACCGCCTGCGCTTCAGCGAGTCCAGCCACGGGCGCCTCTGGCGCGCGGCCGACGCCCTGCTGAACCGTCATCCCTTCGCCGTGCCGCTCGCGGTCATCGCGCTCACCTGGGCGCCCACGCTCCTCGCCGCCGCGCCGGGCCTGTTCATGGGGGACACCGGCGCGCAGATCCGCCAGTGGTTCAACCTGCCGAACGGCACGAGCGACTACCTGAACCTCATCGATCCCGACGTGCTGCTGAACGGGCACCACCCGGTCGCGCACACGGCGCTCGTCGGCGGCTGCGTCCAGCTGGGCCTGGCGGTGTTCGGCGACGAGAACGCCGGCCTCATGATCTACACGCTCCTGCAGTTCGCGGTGACGGCATCGTGCGCGGCCTACCTGGTGTCGACGCTGCGCCGGCTGGGAGCGGGCTTGGTGGCGCGCGCGGCGGTGCTCGCGTTCTTCGTCTTCGTGCCCATGTTCTCCAACTACGCGGTGCTCGTCACCAAGGACGTGCTGTTCGGGGACGCCGTGGTGCTGCTCGCGGTGCAGATGGCGAAGCTCCTGCTGCCGCCGGTCGATCCCGGCAGCGCGGCGGGGGAGGTCGCGCTGGACATCCAGACCTCGCCCGCGACGGGGCTGCGCATCGCGGCGGTCCCCGTGAGGCTGCCCTTCACCGCCCGCGACTGGGCCCTCACCGCGGCGGCCGCGCTCGGGGCGGCCTTCTTCCGCAACGGCGGCGTCGTCTTCCCGCTCGCCGCCTGCGTCCTGGCGGCCGCCTGGTGCCTGATCGACGCGCGGCGGGGGTCCCGCGACGCGCGCCGCGTCTGCCGCAGGGCCGCCGCGGGGGCGCTGGCCGTCGCCGTGGTGACGGTCGCCGCCTACCTCGCCTTCTCCAAGGTGCTCATGCCCGCCCTCGGCATCACCCCGGGCAGCCGCCGCGAGATGCTCTCAATCCCCTTCCAGCAGACGGCGCGCTACGCCCTGAAGCACGACGGCGCGCATGCCGGCGTGGACGGCGGCACCGACGACGGGACGGTGGGTGAGGAGGAGCGCGCGGCCATAGACCGGGTCCTCGGCTACGGGGACCTCGCGGAGCGCTACGACCCCGATAAGTCCGACGACGTGAAGAACGGGTTCGATGAGGACGCCTCGTCCGAGGACCTGGCGGCGTACTTCGGCGTGTGGCTCCGGCAGCTGCTGAGCGACCCGGCCTGCTACGTGTCGGCCGTGGCGAACAACTACTTCGGCTACTTCTACCCCAGCCAGCGCGACGTCTGGGTGTACGGCACGGCGTCGAGCGACGAGCTCATGGCGCGCGATGACAACCGCGCCTACTTCGACTTCCATCGCGCGGACGGCGCGCTCAACAGCCTGTGCGACCATGCGGTGAGCCTCTATCGCGTCGCCGTCCAGCGCATCCCGCTGCTCTCCCTCACCATGAGCTCGTCGGTGTACGTGTGGGCCCTGATCCTGGTGAGCGTCTACCTGCTGCGGGCGCGCCAGTGGCGCGCGCTGTCGCTGCTCGTGCCGCTGTGGGGCGTGCTCGCGGTGTGCCTCATCGGCCCCTGCAACGGGTCGACGTACATGCGGTACCTGTACCCCATGATCTGCGCCCTGCCGTTCGCCGTCGTGGTGTGCCTCTCGTACCCGCGCCGCCTGTGGCGCGGGTGATGCGGGGCCGGCGGCGCCGCAGACGGCGCGGCCGATGCGGTCGCGGCGCGGGGCGGGCTGCCG
>NZ_JAQECM010000068.1:0-10012 GCF_027669965.1 Candidatus Collinsella stercoripullorum
CGCGCCGCGTCGCGCGCTGGATCGCCGCCGCGGCGTGCCTGTGCGCCGTCCTGCTGGGCGGGTTCGCGTTCTGGCAGACCCCGCTCGGCACGGTGCATCTGCAGATCAACCCCGAGGTGGACGTGGCGGTGAACCGCTTCGACCGCGTGGTGGGCCTCACCGGGGTCAACGATGACGGCGAGGCGCTCGTCGAGGGGTACCGGTTCTACGGCAAGGACGCCGCCGCGGTCGCGGAGGAGCTCGCCGACCGCGCGACGGAGATGGGCTTCCTCCTCGAGGGGGGCACGGTCGCGGTCGATGTGACCTCGGACGACGAGGGCTGGCGCACGGCGCTCGAGGACCGGGTCATCGCCGATCTGACCGGGCACCTGGGGTCCGCGGCGACCGTGGGCCGCGCGGCCGACCTGGCGGCGCAGCGGGCCGCCGAGCAGGAGGCCGCCGAGGCGAACGAGGTGGTCATCGAGCTCACGCCCGTCGAGCCGGAGGCGCCCGCCGAGCCCGCGGCGCCGGTCGAGCAGGCCCCCGTGCAGTCGGCGCCCTCCCCGGCGCCCTCGTACGACGATGACGGGGACGACGATACGGGCGGCTGGTCGGATGCCGACGACGGGGACAGCGGATACGACGACGGCGGCGACGCGGACAGCGGGTACGGCGACGTCGACGATGACGGGGACGACTGACCCGCCCGCTCCCGCCGGTCACCGGCCCGCGCGTTTCCGCTGACAGCCGGCCCGCCCCCTCCGGCGGCCCATCCGCTCCCTCGGGCGGGTGGGCCGCCTCCCCTTGACGACCGGCCCGCCCGCTCCCGAATCGCGTATTTCGAAAAAATATCCGCCCCCCCCCGGTTTCCCCCGCCGCTCCTCCGCATCCTACCGATGCCAAGGTAAAGAGGCCGGGGAACCGGCAACCGAAGGAGGACGACGATGAAGCGCGAGAAGAAGTCCACGATGTTCGCGGGCCTGGGGCTGTGCGCGGTGCTGGCCGCCGCCCTGAGCGGCTGCGGGTCCCTGCCGCAGGCCGGTGCGGGGCAGCAGGGCGCCGGCTCGACCGCCGCGGTCGGCAGCATCCTGCTGAGCGTGAACCCCGAGATCGAGGTCGCCTACGACGCCCGGGGCAAGGTCGTCGAGGTCGAGGGCGTGAACGACGACGGCCGCAGCGTGGTGGGCGGTTACGACGGCTACGAGGGCCGTGACACCGGTGCCGTCATGGGCGAGCTGGTGCACGAGATCAGCGACGACGGCTACTTCGACGGCGGCATCAACGGCCGCGAGCGCAACATCGTGCTCAAGATGGCCGACGGTTCGAGCGCCCCCTCCGACGACTTCATGGAGCAGGTCGCCGACAGCGTGCGCACGGCGGCGAGCGGGTGCGGGCTGACGTCGAGCGCGTACGCGCTGGACCGGGACGACCTGGATGACAGCGGCCTGATCGGCATCGAGGCGGCCAAGGAGATCGTCTTGGGCCAGCTGGGCATCGACCCCGCGTCCGCCTCCTTCCGCGACCACGAGTACGAGCTGGACGACGGCGTGTACGAGCTCGAGTTCGTGTACGGGGGCGTCGAGTACGACTACGAGGTCGACGCGCGCACCGGCAAGGTGCTCGAGGCGGACCTCGAGGGCAACGACGACTGGGACGACCGCGACCTGTGGGACGATGACGACGCGGACGACGTCTGGGACGACGACGCCGACGACGCATGGGACGACGATGACGACCGTTCCGCCCACGTGACCGCCCCTGCCGCCTCCGCGCCGCAGCACGCCTACGACGACGATGCGGACGACTGGGACGACGACGGCTGGGATGACGACGGCTGGGACGACGACTGGGACGATGACGACGATGATGACGACTGGGACGATGACGACGATGACGACTGGGATGACGACGGGGACGATGACGACGACTGACGCGGGTCGCCCAGCCTGATGCCCCGACGGGCCGCCCACCCGGGGCGGCCCGTCATCTCGCTTGACACCTGCGTGCGGTGGTCGATACTTGACGTGTCAACCGTTGACGTGTCAAGGAGATGACCGTGGAACAGAAGCGAACGGAGCCGGCCGAGCCGCGGCTCGGCACCTCCCTGGACGACCTCCACATGCGGGTGAGCTTCGCCTACCGCCTCATGCGCAACTGCACGAACGCCACCGCGCGCGAACTCGGCCTCGGCCCCGGCCAGCCGCGCGTGCTGTCCTACATCGCCGCCCACGGCGGCAGCACCCAGCGCGAGATCGCGACGTTCTTCTGCATCGACCCCTCGGCGGTGTCGCGCATGCTCGACAGCCTCGAGCGCGGCGGGTTCATCGCGTGCGTCCCCGGGCGCGACCGCAGGAGCAAGATCGCCGACCTGACCGAGCGCGGGCGCGCCGCCATCGCCGCCTGGGACCGCGAGTGCGCCGAGGTCGAGCGCGTCATGGTGACCGGGTTCTCCGACGCCGAGCGCGACACGCTGTTCGGCCTGCTCGAGCGCGTCGAGGGGAACCTGCGCTCCGAGCTCGCCGCTCGCGGGCGCAGCGCCTCGCTGCCGGGCGAGGAGTACCGCCGCCCCGAGGGTGAGGAGGGACGCCGTGCATGAGTTGAGGCGCATGCTCGCCTACCTCGGCCCCTATCGGCGCGACGCGCTGCTCGGGGCGCTCGCCGTGGCGCTCGAGACCTCCATCGAGCTGGTCATCCCCCTGCTCATGGCCAACATCATCGACCGGGGCATCGTCGAGCGCGACATCCCGGCGATCTTCACCCAGGGGGCGCTCATGCTCGCCTGCGCGCTCGTCGCGCTCGCGCTCGGGCTCGCCTACGCGCGCTTCGCCTCGCGCGTCGCCACGGGCATCGGCGCCAACCTGCGCCGTGCGGAGTACGAGAAGATCCAGACCTTCGCCTTCGGCAACCTGGACCGCTTCCAGACGGCCTCGCTCGTCACCCGCCTCACCACGGACATCACCGTCATCCAGAACGCCTTCGCCAACGGGTTCCGCCCGCTGGTGCGCAGCCCGTTCATCCTCATCATGGGCCTTCTGTACGCCAGTATGCTGAACCTCGAGCTCGCGGGGGTGTTCTTCGTGGTGCTCCCGCTGCTCGGCCTCGCGCTCGGCGTCATCACCTTCCGCGTGCTGCCGCTCTACCGGACGCTCCAGACGGCGATGGACCGTCTGAACGGCGCGGTCCAGGAGGACCTCACCGCCATGCGCGCCGTCAAGGCCTACGTGCGCGAGGACCACGAGCGCGCGGTGTTCGCCGAGGCCAACCGCAACCTCGCCGAGCGCTCGACCACCACCTTCTCCAACGCCGTGCTGAACCTGCCGGTGCATCAGCTGTCGATGTACGTGACGGCCACGGCGGTGCTGTGGATCGGCGGCAACATGATCGTCGCGGGGCGGCTCACCGTGGGCGAGCTCACGAGCTTCATGAGCTACGTCCTCCAGATCATGAACTCCCTCATGATGATCTCCAACGTGTTCCTGCTGCTCACGCGCGCGCTGACGAGCATGCGCCGCGTGACCGAGGTGCTCGACGAGAAGCCCCAGCTCGCGCTGCCCGATCCCGGCGAGGCGGTCCGCGAGGTCGCGGACGGGTCGGTCGAGTTCCGGGGCGTGGACTTCAAGTACCGCGCGGACGCGGAGCACGACGTGCTCGAGGGCATCGACCTCTCCATCCCGAGCGGCGCCACCGTGGGCGTGCTCGGCGGCACGGGCTCGGGCAAGAGCTCGCTCGTGCAGCTCATCTGCCGCCTGTACGACCCGAGCGCCGGCGCGGTGCTCGTGGGCGGGCGCGACGTGCGCTGCTACGACCTGCCCGCGCTGCGCGACGCCGTGGGCATCGTCCTGCAGGCCAACGTGCTGTTCTCGGGGACCATCCGGGACAACCTGCGCTGGGGCGACCCCGAGGCGACGGACGAGGAGCTGCTGCGCGCCTGCGAGCTCGCCTGCGCGGACGAGTTCCTCGACCGCATCGGCGGGCTCGACGGCGAGCTCGGCCAGGGCGGTGCCGGGGTGTCCGGCGGTCAGAAGCAGCGCCTGTGCATCGCGCGCACGCTGCTCAAGCGGCCGCGCGTGCTGATCTTCGACGACTCGACGAGCGCGGTCGACATGGCCACCGAGGCCAAGATCCGGTCGAACCTGGCGCAGATACCGGGGGTCACGGTCATCACCATCGCCCAGCGCATCACCTCCGTGATGGACGCCGACGAGATCTTCGTGATGGACGACGGGCGCATCCACGCGCGCGGCACCCATGCGGAGCTGCTCGCGAACGATACGATCTACCAGGAGATCTACGCGTCCCAGATGGAGCATGCCTCGGACGGGGCGGGTTCGGGGGAGGGCCCCGCGCCCGCCGCGGCCGAGGGCGCCGCCTCGGACGAGCCCCACGGGCCCGCTCCCGCTTCGGCGCGCGGGCTCGAAGCCCCCGCCGCATCGCCCGCACCCGGCTCGCCCGCGGAAGGGGGTGAGCGCGATGGCAGGTAAGATGACCGCCCGCGCCCGCCCGCAGCACCTCGGGCACACCCTGCGCCGGCTGATCGCCTACATGGGCCATGCGCGCCTGTCGCTGCTCGCGGTGGCGGTGCTCGTCTCCATCTCGGCCATCGCCAACCTCGTGGGCACCTACATGGTGCGCCCCGTGGTCAACGCGCTCGAATCGGGCCATGCCGAGCAGCTCCCGGGACTCGTGGCCTTCACCGCCGCGGTCTACGCCGTGGGGGTGCTCTCGGCGTTCGGCTACACGCAGACGATGGTGCGCGCCGCCCAGAAGGTGGTCTACGACATCCGCCGCGACCTGTTCTCCCACATCCAGAAGCTGCCGCTGTCCTACTTCGACCGCATGCGCTCCGGCGACGTCATGAGCTTCTTCACCAACGACGTCGACACCATCGCGGAGGCGCTCAACAACAGCTTCGCCAACCTCGTGCAGGCGACGATCCAGATGGTCGGCACGATGGTCGTGCTGTTCGTGCTCAACTGGCAGCTCACGCTCATCACCGTCGCGTGCGATATCGTCCTGGCGCTGTACGTGCGCTATTCCGGCAGCAGGTCGGGGAGGTTCTTCGCGGCGCAGCAGGCCGCGCTCGGGTCGCTCGACGGCTACGTCGAGGAGATGGTCTCGGGCCAGAAGGTCGTCAAGGTGTTCAACCACGAGGCCGCGAACATGCGGGCGTTCGACACCCGCAACGAGGACCTGCGGCGGTCGGGGGCCTTCGCCCAGCAGTACGCGGCGACCATGGTCCCCGCGACGGTGTGCATCGGCTACGCCAACTACGCGATCGTCGCCGTGGCGGGAGCACTGCTGGCGGTCAACGGCCTGGCGGACGTGGGCGCGCTCGCGAGCTACGTGGTCTTCGTGCGCCAGGCGGCCATGCCCATCAACCAGTTCACCTCGCTCGGGAACTTCCTGCTGAACGCGCTGGCGGGCGCGGAGCGCCTGTTCGCCGCCATGGAGCTCGAGCCCGAGGTGGACGAGGGGCGCGTGACCCTCGAGCGCACCGGAGGGGACTCGTGGGCGTGGCGCGTGCCGGACGGCATGGGCGTCGGCGCGTACGGCAAGCTCGTGCCCGTCGCGGCGGGTGCGTCCTGCGGCGTCGGCGACGCGGGCGGCCGCACGGATGCCGAGCGGTCCGGTGCCGTCGCGCTCAGCACGGCGCCGGCGGAAGACGGGACCCTGCTCGCGGTCGGGTCCATCCCGCTGCGCGGCGACGTGCGCTTCCACGAGGTGGACTTCGGGTACGTGCCCGACCGGCTCGTGCTGAAGGGCCTGAACCTGTTCGCCAAGCCCGGTCAGAAGATCGCCTTCGTGGGGTCGACGGGCGCGGGGAAGACGACGATCACGAACCTCATCAACCGGTTCTACGAGATCGACGCGGGCGAGATCACCTTCGACGGGATCGACGTGCGCCATATCGCCAAGGCGGACCTCCGGCGGAGCCTGGGCATCGTCTTGCAGGACACGCACCTGTTCACGGGCACGATCGCGGAGAACATCCGGTTCGGCAAGCTGGACGCCACCGACGAGGAGGTGCGCGCCGCCGCCGAGGCCGCGTGCGCGGACTCGTTCATCCGCCGCCTGCCCGCGGGGTACGACACCATGGTCACCGCCGACGGCGCGAACCTCTCGCAGGGGCAGCGGCAGCTGCTCGCCATCGCGCGGGTGGCCGTAGCCGACCCTCCCGTGCTCATCCTCGACGAGGCGACCTCGAGCATCGACACGCGAACCGAGAAGCTGATCGAGCGCGGCATGGACCGCATCATGCAGGGGAGGACGACCTTCATGATCGCCCACCGGCTGTCCACGGTGCGCAACGCCGATGCGATCATCGTGCTCGAGCACGGGCGCATCGTCGAGCGCGGCACGCACGAGCAGCTGCTGGAGCAGCACGGCGAGTACTGGGAGCTCTACCAGGGGCTGAAGGAGCTGGATTAGGCCGGTGCCGACGGCCGGTTCGGGGCGAATCGGCCGTCACGTCGAAAGGGTCCGCCCGGACGCGAGCCGGGCGGACCCTGTGTCCGCTTCTGCCGGAAATACCATGCGGGATGCGCGCCGGCCTATGCGGGAAGCCCGTCGGTGTCCGCGGCGCCCGCCCCGTCCTCGGCGGATTCCGCGTCCTCCGGCTCCAGGCAGGCGGCCTCGATCCGGCGCTTGAGCTCGTCGATGCCGAACCCGGTCTGCGAGGAGGTCACGATGATGTCCTCCGCCGGCACCGAGAGCTGCTTGCGGATCGTGGCAAGCTGCCGCCCCTGCTGGCTGCGCGAGAGCTTGTCGGCCTTCGTGAGCGCCACGACGAACGGGTAGCCGCCCTCCTGCAGGAACTCGATCATCTGATGGTCGAGCTTGCTCGGGTCGTGGCGGATGTCCACCAGGGAGACGACCAGGTTGAAGCTGCGCTCCATGTCGAGGAAGTCGAAGATGAGGTCCGCCCAGCGCTCGCGCTCCGCCTTGGAGCGCTGCGCGAACCCGTAGCCGGGGAGGTCGACGAAGTGCACGTCGTCCGCCTCGAAGAAGTTGACGTTGCTCGTCTTGCCCGGCGTGCTCGAGACCTTGACGAGGTTCTTGCGGCCGAACAGCTTGTTCATGATCGAGGACTTGCCGACGTTCGAACGGCCCACGAAGCACACCTCGGGGCAGGTCGACGGCGGGATCTGCGACGTCTTGCCGTAGCTGGCGACGAAGCGGGCCTTCTGGTAGTTGATGGCGTCTGCCATGGGTAACCTCCGGTTCGGTCAGTCGGCGTAGGGGCTGTGCTCGACGAGGCCGAGCTTGGCGGAGAGGCGGCGCACGATGGCGAGGGTGAGGCCGCTCGCGCTGCGGGCGTACTCGTCGAGGTCGAAGGTGCGCTCGCAGAACGCGTCGTAGGCCTCGTCGCAGTTGTCGGAGATGGCGCGCAGCACCAGGCAGTCGATCCCGTTCTTGGCGGCGACGTGGGCGACGGCGGCGCCCTCCATCTCGGCGCAGTCGGCCTGGGTCGCGGCCGTCACCTCGTCGCGCAGCTCGCGCCCGGTGATGAAGCGGTCGCCCGTGGCGATGACGCCGCGCAGGTAGCGGCGGGGCTCGGCGTCCGGGTCGTTGCGGCGGAAGGGGGAGGAGTCGGCGACGGCGCGGGCGGCGGAGCCCTTCGCCGTGCCCGCGTCCCCGAGCCGCGCGTCGACGTACCCGTGCGCGACCAGGGTCTTCTCCGCGAGGTCGACCAGGAAGTCCGTGGAGGCGAACTCCTCGAGATGCGGGGTCGACTCGGCGATGAGCGCGGTGTCGGTATCGATGTAGCGCAGGGTCTCGCCGATCACGACGTCCCCGATGTGCAGCGCGGGGTTGAGCCCGCCCGCGATGCCGGAGAAGATCAGCGCGTTCGCGCCGTAGCGGCTCACGAGGTGCTGCGCCGCCGCGGCCGCGTTGACGGTGCCCATGCCGGCGACGGTGGCCACCAGGTTGAAGCCGTGGTACTCGCCTCCCACGACCTTAAGCCCGGCCTCCTCGGCGACGGTGCCGTGGTCGACCTCGGCGTAGATCTGGCGCACTTCCTTCTCGAGCGCGCCGATGATGGCGATGGTGGGGGTCATGCTCTCTCCCGTCTTCGTGTCGTCTCGCCCCTATGGTAGCAGGCGCCGGCCGTCAGCCGGCGCGATTCGGGACGCGTCCGTTTCCACACATCCCGCCCGACCCGGAGGGGCCGCGCCCGGCGGCTACAGCCAGCGGCGCAGCAGCACGAAGACGAAGGCCATGGCGACGGCGGCGATGACCGCCTGGCAGACCTGGACCGCCGTGCCGCTCAGCACGAAGGCGCACAGGACGCCCATGACCACGCCCGCGAGCGCGAGCACGGCGCCGGAGATGCGGTGCGCGCGGTACTGCTCGCCGAGCAGGGGGTCGTCCTCGGGCATACCGGAGCTGCGCAGGGTGAGCAGGGCGCCGGCCGCCGTGCAGACGAGCGGCACGCCGAGCACCTGCCAGTTGAGGGCCGCGGGCTCCCCGCCGGCCGCCGCGGGGTCGCCCGCCGCGAGGATCCAGCCGACGGTCCCGGCGAGGAGCACGAGGTCGACGGCGCATCCGCTGACGGCCACGACCGCGCGCTCGTTCAGCTCGAGGGAGAGCAGGGACACGGGGTGTTCGGGGTCCGCCAGGCGCGTCCCCGCCAGGAAGACGGCGCCGAGCACGAGCGCTGCGGCCGGGACGGCGAGCATCTCGAGCTTCGAGCCCCAGCGGTCGACGCCCGCGGCGCCCCAGTGCGCCGGGACGGTGTCGGGCAGCTGGCTCCATGCGACGGCCAGCGCCACGGCGGGCGCGAGCGCGAGGAGGACCTGCGCGACGGTCAGGGCGCGGCTGACGGGGCGGGTGGACGGTGCTCTCATGGCGAAGCCTCGATTCGACGGAAGCGGCTGCGGGAACCTCCCCATGATAGCGCGCCCGCGGGCGAGGCCGCTGTGCGCGCTGTGCCGCCGTCCCGCCGGCCCCCCTGCCCGGTCCGCGCCCCCCGTCTGGGCGGTGCGCCGACCGGGCGCGGCGTCCGGCTCCGCGTCCCGTCTCGCCCGTGGGCGGGCAGGGGGGCGCCCTGCCCCGGATGCCGTTACAGGTACTCGATCTGCGCGCCCTCGGTGTCGCAGGTGAGGATCAGGGTCTCGCAGGCCCCGAATCGCTCCTGCAGACGGACCTGGAGGAACTTGGCGACGATCGTGTCGTCGGTCACGGCCATGAGCGTGGAGCCCGAGCCCGAGATCCACATCGTGGCGGCGCCCCCCGCCAGGCACTCGCGGCGGATGTCGTCGTAGTCGGGGATGAGCGCACGGCGGTAGGGCTCCTGAAGGCGGTCGTCGCAGGCGTCGGCGATGAGGCGCGCGTCACCCGTCTCGAGCCCGCGCGTCATGCCGGCGATGCGCCCCATCTGCCAGACCGCCGTCGACAGCGGCACCTGCTGCGGAACGACCTTGCGCGCGTCGCTCGTGTGGACCTCGTAGGGCGGGATGACGGTGAGGAACCGCAGGCGGTCGGAGACCTCGTAGCGCAGGCAGCGCGGGAGCCCGCCCTCGGGCGTGAACGAGCAGACGGCGCCGCCGAGGATCGCCGGGGCGACGTTGTCCGGATGCCCCTCGACCTCGGTGGCGATGCGGACGAGCTCGGCGCGGTCCACGGTGTGGCCGGTGAGCGCCGCCGCGGCCATGATGCCGGCGACCACGCAGGTCGAGCTCGACCCCAGGCCGCGTGCGACCGGCACCTCGGTTGAGATGTCGATGGCGACGGGGAAGGGCTCCTCGCCCCAGGCGCGCAGGGCGTCGACGAACGAGACGTAGACGAGGTTGTCCTCGTTGCGGAACTCCTCCGGGCAGCCGGTGATGGCGAGCTCGTCGGCGCGCTCGAAGGTGAAGTGCGCGTACAGGCTCACGGCCATGCCGAGCGTGTCGTAGCCGATGCCGAGGTTCGCGCTGGTGGCGGGGACGGTGACGCGGATCATGGTTCCTCCTCAGATGGTCGTATGCCTGCGGGCCGGGGCGCCGCGCGGTCGCCTGCGCGGAGCCGGCCCCGGCCGTGCGGCGCCCCG